>NZ_JAJNIR010000019.1:0-46303 GCF_022385935.1 Mammaliicoccus sp. J-M41
ACAGAAATCATTTCATATTGGTCACGTTTATCTTCAGCTTTATTTAACATAGAATCAACTCCTAAATAAAATTTCATCTATATTATAAAATGGTTTGTTAATATTTGGTGTTTTTTTAGCGCTGACTCCTGCGGGAACAGCATGATTCGAAGACTACAGGCTGAGAACATGCCCGCGGAAAGCATGCGCATAAAAAAATGCCGGCAAAGTCTAAGACTTTGTCGACACTCTGAAGCAAACCAAATGAAATCATTCATTTGGTTTGTTTTTTTATATTTATCAAAAGTGTAATTTTTAAATTTACGTTTCATTTTAGTACCTATTTAAGAACATTAAAAATATTTTGAACTATTCTTAATAACCTGAAAACTCAATGTTTTTAACAATTTAAAGATGTTTTTTCGTTTTTTTAAATATTTTTAAAATGTACACAAAAATTTAACAATTAGAAAAAAACGCGTCATATCAAAGTTAATTAAATACATCTTTATATTATAACGCTTACACCCTATTTTATAACCTTGTAAATATGTTTAAATCCTTTAAAATTAAGGTCTAGCCATATATATAGGTATATAGAAAATTGGGAGGTAAAAAACGTGGCAAAGTTAAAGTCAATACTTCTCATGTCAACATTAGGTATTTTACTTAGTGGTTGTTCAAATTTAGAAGTATTAAACCCCAAAGGCCCTATGGCTGAAGATCAACATTTCTTAATTATCTTTTCAATTATTATGATGGTCTTTATTGTTATAGTGGTCTCCGTTTTGTTTTTAATATTTATTATTAAATATAGAAAAACAAAAAATGAAACATCTGGTACGATGCATCACAACGTCGTTTTAGAAGTTGTATGGTTCATTATTCCAATCATCATACTTGTGATATTAGCCGTACCAACAATTAAATCATTGTACAATTATGAAGAAGCACCTAAGTCTGAAGAAGACCCAGTTGTTATTTATGCAACAAGTGCTGGCTTTAAATGGTTCTTTAGTTATCCTGATGAGAAAGTCGAAACTGTCAATCATGTAACGATTCCAGAAGGTCGACCAGTTCTATTTAAATTACAATCTATGGATACAATGACAAGTTTCTGGGTACCTCAATTAGGTGGACAGAAGTACGCTATGACTAGCATGACAATGGATTGGACATTGCAAGCTAATGAAACAGGTACATTCAAAGGAAGAAACTCTAACTTTAATGGTGAAGGGTTCTCTAGACAAACCTTTAATGTTAACGCTGTAAGCAACGAAGATTACGATAAATGGGTTTCTAAATCTCAAAAACGTAAAACAATTGATCAAGATACATTCGATCATCAAATTTTACCTACAACTAAGAATGAGGAACTTACTTTTAGTGGAACACACTTAGCATATGTAGATCCTGCTGCGGATCCTGAATACATTTTCCATGCTTATAAACGTTTCCGCTATGAACCAAAAGATCCAAACTTCTATGATGAAAGCGAAGGCGTAACTGAAAAACCAGTATTACCTGCACGTAAAGTGACTGTTACAAACCCTAACTATGAACGTCATGGAATGAAACCTATGATTCTTGAAAATAACGAAAAATATGACAGTGACTTCAAAAAAGAAGAAAAACATCATATGGACGAAATGGAAAAAATGCAAGAAGATGCAAAATCTGATGATGAAAAATCTTCAGAAAAGAACCATGGAGGTGACAAGTAATGAATTTTCCATGGAATGAATTTATCGTTCAAAGTGACTGGATGATAACAATGGCGCAAGTATTACTTGTATTAACAGGTATATGCGTTGTTGGTGGTCTAACATACTATAAAAAATGGAAATGGCTTTATACAGAGTGGTTAACTTCAGTTGACCATAAAAAAATCGGTGTAATGTATATTATATCTGCAATCATTATGTTCTTCCGTGGCGGTGTAGATGCACTTCTTATCCGTTTACAATTAATGACACCTGATAATACATTACTTAAATCTCAGCACTATAATGAAATCTTTACAACACATGGTGTAATCATGATTATCTTCATGGCAATGCCGTTCTTAATCGGTTTAATGAACGTTGTTGTTCCTTTACAATTAGGTGCTCGAGATGTTGCATTCCCTATGTTAAATAACTTAAGTTTCTGGTTATTTGCTGCCGGAATGGGATTATTTAATATTTCATTCGTACTTGGTGGTGCGCCAGCTGCTGGTTGGACAAACTATGCGCCACTTGCAACTGACTTCAGTCCAGGTACAGGTATTAACTATTATTTAATTGCAATTCAAATTTCTGGTATTGGTACGTTAATGACGGGTATTAACTTCTTCGTTACGATCTTAAAATTACGTACTAAATCAATGAAATTTATGCAAATCCCAATGTTCTCAATGACAACATTAATTACATCATTATTAATTATCTTAGCCTTCCCTATTTTAACTGTCGCACTTGCTTTAATGACTTTCGACCGTTTAATGGGAACAAGCTTCTTTGAAGTTGCTAATGGTGGTATGCCAATGTTATGGGCTAACTTCTTCTGGGTATGGGGTCACCCTGAAGTTTATATTTTAGTATTACCGGCATTCGGTATTTACTCTGAAATCATCCCTACTTTTGCTAGAAAAAGATTATTCGGACATCAAAGTATGGTTTGGGCAACTGGTGGTATTGCGTTCTTAAGCTTTATCGTTTGGGTTCACCATTTCTTCACTATGGGTAGTGGTGCATTAGTTAACTCATTCTTCTCAATATCAACTATGTTAATTGCCGTACCAACTGGTGTTAAAATATTCAACTGGCTATTAACCTTATATAAAGGTCGAATTACATTTGAATCACCTATGTTATTCGCATTAGCCTTTATTCCAAACTTCACATTAGGTGGGGTTACAGGTGTTATGCTTGCTATGGCAGCAGCGGACTATCAATATCACAATACTTATTTCTTAGTGGCACACTTCCACTACGTTATTATCGCTGGTGTTGTATTCGCATGTTTCGCAGGTTTAATATTCTGGTATCCAAAAATGTTTGGTCACAAATTAAATGAAAAGATTAATCAATGGTTATTCTGGACATTTACTTTAGGATTCAACTTATGTTTCTTACCACAATTCCTATTAGGTTTAGATGGAATGCCACGTCGTTTATATAAATACACTCAAGCAGATGGATGGTTCTCATTAAACTTCATCTCTACAATTGGTGCATTCTTGATGGGTATTGGTTTCTTAGCTCTAGTATGGAACGTCGTATACAGCTTTGGTAAAGCGAAACGTGAAGCAACTGGTGACAACTGGAATGGTTTAGGTAGAACATTAGAATGGGCTACTGCTTCAGCAATGCCACCACACTACAACTTCGCTATTACACCAAAATGGTATGATACTGAAACATTTGTAGAAATGAAACAAAATGGTAAACACTATCTTGACGATAGAGATTATAAAGATATTCATATGCCTAACAATACACATGTTGGATTCTGGATGGCAGTATGTTTCTTATTCGGTGGATTCTTCCTAGTATTTGAAACATATATACCAGCAATTATCTTTGGTATTGGCGTATTAGCATGTATGGTTTGGAGAAGTTTCGAAAAAGACTACGGCTACCATATTCATGCTGAAGAATTAGAAGAAAATGAAGCAAAATTACGCGAATTACGTGAACAAGAATTACAGGAAAAGGAGGACAATAAAGATGAGTAATGAACACCACAATACAATTGATACTGTTAATGAAACAGGACAATTAAATAAACTCGGATTTTGGGTCTTTCTTACTGCTGAGGTTGCGTTATTCGGTACATTATTTGCAACATTCTTAGTATTACAGAAAAGTGGTTCATACGGTGGTTTCACTACACCAGAATTATTTGAATTACCATTAGTTATGATTATGACATTCCTATTACTTGTAAGTAGTTACACTTGTGGTATCGGTGTTTACTACATGCGTAAAGAAAATGTCAAAATGATGATGGTATGGATGATTATTACACTTATCTTAGGTGCCGGATTCGTAGGATTTGAAATTTACGAATTTACTCACTATGTTCATGAAGGTGTTACACCTCAATTAGGATCATTCTGGTCTTCATTCTTTATACTTTTAGGAACACATGGTCTCCATGTTACTTTAGGTATATTCTGGATTTTAGGTGTATTAATCCAAATCCTTACACGTGGATTAAATGAACACAATGCACCTAAAGTATTTATCGGAAGTTTATACTGGCATTTCCTTGATGTTGTATGGATCTTTATCTTTACATTAGTTTATCTTGTAGGGATGGTGAGTGGATCATGAATAAAACAGTCGTTACACATACAGTCGGTTTAATATTCTCAATTGTATTAACATTAGTAGCTGTTTATGTCATGTTATACACTGGCATGTCACTACAAGTAAGAACATCAATCATTATTGGATTTGCTTTCTTACAAGCATTAGTTCAATTACTAATGTTCATGCATTTAACAGAAGGACCAGATGGACGCGCAACTGCATTCAAAGTACTCTTCGCAGTAATTATTACTTTATTAGTAATAATCGGTACTTATTGGGTTATGGTTGGCGGACACAGCGCCCATATGTAAAACCTATATATTTAAAGCTGTTATTAAAGTCAGAGACTTTAATAACAGCTTTTTTATTTTGAATAGAATTAATTAATGGTATGGAGAGTGAGTTGGTTGGTTAGATGGGGATTGGTCAGTATTGGTTGGATGGCTGGGGATTTGGGATTGTATTGAGGTTGCTATGTTGCTAGTTTGGTCAGTCTTGCAATATTCGGGGGCTCTATGTTGCTAGTCATGCCCCACTTGCAATGTTCAGACCCTCAATATTGCTAGTCATGCCCCACTTGCAATATTCAGACCTCCTATTTATCTAGTTTGATGAGTCTTGATAAATACAGAGCTCCTATTTATACTATGAAAACAAAATCAATTCTACTAATAAAAAAGTACCTTCCTCAAAATTATTTTCTGGAAGGTACTTTATATTATATCTACTTTACAGCTAAACTCTACAAGATCAGATTTTCAAAGTTACGACTGACTTGGGATACTTTTTCTTGGTTTCCGACTTCTCTATAATATAGGATTGCTTTTTGATACATTTCGATTGCTTTTTTTCTGTTTTTTTGTGATACGTATATTTCAGCAAATTTGTTAAATCCGTCTCCCATTATTTCAAAATCATATCTTACTACATTTGCTTCTAGATCTCTTAGTAACATCATTGCTTCTCGTTCATTACCTACTTCAATAAAATTGCTAACGCGTTCTATACTCTTTTTAATATACATCTTACAATTACTCCTTCTACCGTTACTATCTTAATTATATAATTGTAATCCCAATATTTACAAAACACAAGTTACTAAATATAATTGATGACTACTTCAAAACACATAAAAAAGGTCTTCCATGCCGAGGCATGGTAGACCTTCTGTTATTTTGTATCAACTTGAGTTATTGAATGCTCCAATGGTACAAATTGATTATAGACTTCGAGTAATTTTGATTTTTCATTATTCCAATTGTAGATTTCTTTAGCTTGTTTAGTGTTTTCACTTAATTGATTTCTTAAGCTTGTATCTTTTACAAGTTGATTCACTGCATTAGCTATTTCTGAAGCGTTATGTGAATCCACAACTAAACCGGTATTAGTTTCTTCAACTACTTTCTTAATTTCTGGGAAGTCACAACTGATAACTGGTACGTGAGCCATCATATATTCAAATAATTTATTTGAACTTGCTGAATAGTGATTGAAGCAAATGTTCTGTAACACTTGGAACCCAAGATATGCTTCACGCGTATATGATGGTAATTCTTGAAATGGTACTTTATCTAAGAAATGAATTCTATCAGCTTGTTTGGAAGCTTCGGCTTGTTTTTTTAAAGGTTGCGTTAACTTCCCTCCACCGATAAATAGTAAATGCCCTTCTTCAATTTCATCCATCGCTTCTATAAGCAATTCAAGTCCTCTTCCTTGTTGAAGTCCGCCTTGATAAAGTAAAATTTTCTCATCTTCATTGATGCCTATTTTCTTATGTAAATTGATTTGTGGCTTTTCTTCAATATTGTATTTCTCTGAGTAGTTATATAATGTTTTAGGATAGAATCCATATATATCTTCATTGTATTTTGCTCTTGTATGATTTTCTACAATCATTTGATCTACAAATTTTAACATAAACGACTCAATACGCTTAATTGTCTTTGGATTATAACCAGTTCTGTCAGATTGAACTTCATGACTATCATAAATTAAAAGTTTTGGTTTTAAGCGCAATTTAGAACATACGATAGCTTGAGGCAATGTATTTAAATCATTTGCATGATAAATATCAGCATTTTGTATATAACCTTTTACAATCATTCTCGTAATAATTGCACCATTTATAAACCATTTTCTTATTTTTTTAAACTTTATCATACCTGCAGCAACCACGAGTGATAACAGATAAGCTGCCATTAATGTGAAACTTATATAGAAAAGACTTGGTATAATAACAACTTGGACACCAGCTACAACTAATAAGAATTTCTTACCATGATCTTGATAAGCTTGCAATAACCATGGATATCTCTTCACTCTATGAACTTTAAATGTGTTAGATATTTCTTCATAAGCTGAAATAGCAGGATTTTTCGGATCATTTATCGCAATTAAATTTACATCATATCCATTATCCGCTAAAGTTGTACACTCTCTATTGACTCTTGCATCATTCGTAAAATGATTCCATACAAACATTGTGACCTTTTTCATTTGATAACCTCATTCCATGCAATTTATAGTATCCCTACTTGGAATAGTAGTATATATATCCATGCCACACTCATGATCCCAATCATCGCTAATAAACTTGTTGGTCTTTTTTCTTTTTGTATGACTGAATCATCAACTTCTTTATTACGTTGTTGTTGGATTTTAATACGTTTATATTCTAATTGTTCTTTTTTCGATTTCTTTTTTACTTTCTGAATGAGATTAACGTACCTCGCCACGATATCATTGACTTCACCATATGCAACCATCTCACCATAATGTATCCAAATCGCTTTTTTACACATTTTTTTAATTTGTCCTGCTGAATGAGATACAAAAAATATTGTTTTTCCTTGTTCTTGTAAATCATGCATTTTATCTATACATTTATTCGAAAATGTTTCATCACCTACTGACAATGCTTCATCGACAATAAGTATATCTGGATCTGTATGAATCGCAATTGCAAAGCCTAATCTTGATTTCATACCACTAGAATATGATTTTAAGGGTTGATAAATAAATTCATCAAGCTCACTAAACTGAACAATATCATCAAATTTTTCATTTATTTCTCGTTGCGACATACCGTGCATTAAACATTTATAATGAATATTTTCTTCACCTGTAAATTCAGGATTTAACCCTGCGCCAATCGCAATTAGCGACGGCTTACCATTTGTATAAACTGTTCCAGAAGAAGGTTCAACAACACCGCCTAGAATATTAGATAAAGTTGATTTACCTGAACCATTCAGTCCAATTATGCCTACAGAAGTCCCTTCTTCTACTTCAAATGAAATGTCATGTAAAGCATAATAAGGTTTAGATTTATAACTTAATCCAAAAGTAAATAAAGATAGCAGCTTATCTTTTCTGTTTACATTTAAGTCGTAAACTTTCGAGACATTTTCACATTTTATTTTATAAGTTTTTGTCATCTCTATCACCTTTTCTTAAAAATGTCATAAGCTTTTCAATATTATCTTCCCAAATAAGGTGTTCATCACGATATTCACGTGCATTCTTGGCTTTAATGGATAATGCTTGTTCATCATGTTTTAATGATTCAATTTCGTTTACGATTGTATCTATTGAAGCTTGTTTTCTTGCAAATCCTAGATTATATTTTTGAATAATGGCTTCAGTTGGACCACTAATATTAGATATAGGAGGTGTTCCAACACCAATAGCGTCAACAATTTTTCCAGGCATCACATTCATAAACACATCTGAAGATTCTAAAATTGAAAGTGAAATATGATGTTTAGATATTTCAGTTAAACAAGCTGTACGATCCATAGGCTTTTTCACTTGAATATACTTACAATCTCTCACAGCTTTTCTAAATTTGTCAGCTTGAACACCATAAACAATCGCTGTAACATTGATTTGTTTATCATTTAAAGCTAAGCATATAGAAATAAGTTTATCTACATCTTGGGCATATCCAATATTTCCTGTATAAATAACACTAAAATCATTATATTTTTCTTCACTTATCAGTTCATTTCTTGAAATGCCGTTTGGTAAATAAAATATAGGCACTTTTCGCTGTAATCGCTTCTGAATATGTGACCTAAATGCTTCATTATTAATGACAATTTTATCTGCAGAATTATACATTTTTTTCTCTAAATATTTTAACAGTGGCATAAATAAACTTATGTTAATATGCTTTAATCCATTTACACTGTCTGGCCATAAATCTCTAATTTCTAATACATATGTCGGATGTTTCGCACTTTTAAAAAATAGCGTCGCCCAAGCTAGAAATATATTTGGACTAGAAACATACACAATATCGTAATCGTCATTGTGCATTTTCAAGAAGACTCTTAATCTAACATATTGTTCTATATAATAGACTAACCTCATGATAAAATTACTATTTTGCTTATTACCATGCATTTTCATTCGAATAATTTTCTTCTTTTCTAATTTATTTAAAGATTCATCTGTAAAATAAGATTGGTCTTCAAATAAACTTTGGTTAGGATATGTTGGCTCAGTTGTTAACATTGTCGGGTCTGAACCACTTGAACGAAAAGCTTTGAACATCATTTTCATTCGATTTGCGGCTGACCCAAGTTCTGGATAAAAATTTTGTGAAATCATTAATAATTTCTTTGTCATATTATGAACACCCTATAAGTAGTCTAGTAATTTCCGTTTAAACCTTGAATGAACCAATGAACCTATTAATAATAATATAATTGTTAAAAGCCAAAAATATAAATGATCATGCCATTGTCCGTACACAGATACGTTATCATGCACAAATGCCGTACGATAAACACCTACTAAATATGCAAATGGATTTAGACTTGCTAACCTTTGTAAAATACCATGTGCTTCTTCCATCGCCCAAAAGATAGGTGTCATAAAGAATAGCATTCTTATAACATTTTGTAATAAATTTTTAGTATCGCGAATAACAATAATTAATGTACTCATAATTAATGAAATACCGAAAATAATTGCATAAGATGCGACTAAAAAGTATATAAACCAAAAGTAATGCCACCAAGGTACATAGCCATTAATAACAGATATGACAAATAAAATGGCTGATGTAATCATTAAATTAATCATATTATTTGTTAAAGCTATAGAAATAAATATTGAAGATGGGAACTTCATTTTTGATAAGAGTCCTACATTGCCTTGAATTGCAGATGCACCTGTATTGATCCCTTGTGATATAAATAACCAAGGAAACAAACCTGAAATAAGATGTACTAAAAATGGTACGCCTACTACTTGTGCACTCGCATCTCCTCTTAAACCTAAACCAAACACAAGATAATATACAGCAACTTGTAAGATGGGTTGTAATATATTCCAAAATACACCAAGATAATGATTGGCATATTGACTTTTCATATTATAAATTGCAAGTTTAAAAATTTTAGGTAAATTATTAAATTGTTCTTTAAAGATTTCAGTAACTATCTTCATATATAACGACCTACTTGATTTTTATTTTTCAATAAGTTCAAATTGTGAAGCGCTGATCCATGATGTTTTCTCAATTTTTTTACTTGCGTAGACAGAAATTGTAATTGATGATTGTGGTTCTATCATCAATTCCAAATTGTTTTTACTCAAATCTACTAAGTCGATTGGCTCACTTTCAATATCAAAGTACACCGTATTTCTGCCATTTTTATTATGATAAAATGTTCTCAACTCAAGTGTAATCGTGTTATCCTGCGTATTCGTTAAAATCATTTTCTTTTGATTTTCATTACTAAATTTAGGTGTTAATGCACGAAATAACTTTTTTTCATTTTGTATGACTTGATAGAAATCTTCAGTTTGAATCATTACATGAGCCAAACTCTCAACATCTCTATTTGTGTCTTCTTCTAATTGAATTATTCTATACTCTAATGTGTTCATGTCATTGATTTGAAAATAATTTAAAATTGGCCAATGATGTTTAATCATCAATTTATGTAACATTTGGTTTTGCTTATCTTCCTGCTCAATACTCATAAATTCGAATAAGATATGCCTCGTATTGATTAAGCTAAACACGTCTAAATAATCATCACTTTCTTGAACAATACAGCTATGCCAACCGTTCATTCTAGATTCGTAATACAACGTTTCGTAAGGATGATAACCTAATTCAATCGTCTTATAGAGCTCATTTCTATTAATAAATTCTATTAAATAATCGTGAGATAATTGATCTAGCGGAAAATCTTTAGCCCATTTTTTGATTGCATTTTCATACGGTAAAAATGAGTCTGTTCGTTGTATCCGCTTCGGAATAATGTTTTTAGCAAGTTCAAAGATAGTAGACTTTAAATGTATACAATGATTAAACGACCTATTCTCATGATAATAATTAATTAAATGAATACTATGATCTGTTTCGTATAACCGATATCTATCGATCAAATTTGAATTGACTGCTAGTTGATCCATATTAAATAGCGTATGCTTTAAATTTAAATTATATGCCATTTTTTGAGAGATATATTCATCTATACGATAAATACGAGCAGCATGTTCATGTTCTAATTCATCTATATTTTTTGTATAAGTAAAGAAATTCACATCATTGATATGTTCTTTAATATAAGATAAGGATACTTTAGAATCATGACCAGCAGTGATAGAACAAATCACTTTTTGATTAAATCGAAATAAATAATCAACCGCTGCTTCAATTTCATGGTTAACGATACTATATACTTCTTCTGCTGATTTCTTAACACATGGGTTGATTGGATAAATTCTTTTAATTGTATGGTCTGTTATATTAAATCTTGTGTTGGCATTGAATTTATAAACATCTTTATATTTACTATAGTCTAAAAATCCATATGACTTATGTGCGATTCTTTCACAAGTCTTATCAAAACATAACTTTACGAGTTGATTCACTAATTCAGAATGACTAGCATATAAATCATGAGATGCATGATAATACAATGATAAAAATGACGTTGCATCATTATATAGTAGCAAACGTCCATTATACTCTATTAACATAACATACCTGCCATTATAAAAACTCATCTCTTCAAGAAAAGCATAAGAATCTATTTCGTGAGATAATAATTGGGCGCATATTTCAGGATATTTTAAATCGACATGTTTCGTATGCACAAAATGACCTAATATGACTACTTTGATATCATTCTTTGTATACTCATAAGCACTTAAATCATTTGAAAAATAAATCGTAAAGTCAGTAAATTGAACATATTGACGATAGTTTTTATCTTCAATTGAAATTTGTCGAGGAACGATCATATATGCTTTGTTAAAATTTATGAACGTATTATCCATCATACACACCCCCTTATATCAATCATGCAATTATTGCTGAACTTCTTGCTTTAAATGTTCAACATATTGATTTAAATCATGGTCTTCTGGACGTTTATATTGATCATACAAACTATATATTTCTAAAAATCGTTCTACCGCTTCTTTTCTTTCTTCCGGTTTTACTTTTTCTAATCTTGGCAAATACCAGCCTTTAACGTAAAAATTAAATCTATGTTCTAAGTAGGATGTTAACAATCCATGTTTTTCGTAAAATGGAATTCTTTCAATTTCTAACGTGTAATATTTATCAAATAGCTTCTTAGAAATCGAATTTGTAACTGATCCAGACACAGCAGCATAATACATATGAATAACATCTGTTACAGCTTGTACTTTTTTAGAATGAATCATTAATTCTTGGAAGAATAAAGTATCTTGGCCAGCAGCACCTTCAATCATTCGAATATTATTGTCTTTAATAATTTGTGATTTAATGATTAAAGCTTGAATACTTTGAGCACGCAGACCACATTTTTTCATATATTTTTTAGGGTCTTCGATTAATAATTTTCCATCGTTATACTTCATAACTGTGCCAGCATAATTAAACAATGCTCTGCGCTTATTATCTTCTTTAATAATATTACCGATAACCATATCGACATCTTTATTCGATTCTATTTCTTCTAATAATGTTGCATAACCATCACCAGTAGCTTCGTTATCAGGATCTAAATAAGTAATATAATCTGTAGAAGCAAGTTCAGCACCTTTATTTCTAGGTCTTGAAGCACTACCTGATCCCTCTTCATATGCATAGTAAACGATATCTGGGTATCGTCTTCTTAATCGATTAATAATAGATATCGTTTCAGAATCCGTACTACCATCATTTACGAATATAATTTCCATATCTTTAAATATTGAAGATCTTCTTAAACTTCTCATACACTTGTCTTCTAAATAAGTACCATTATTATGAATTGGAATAATGACACTTAATTTTTTCTTACGGTTACTTTGACCATATAAAGATGCGTCATAAATTTCTGATTGATCTAAATTATAGCCATTTTGAGATTGTGTAATATTCAATTGTTGATCGAATATATTTTTATGATACATTGTTACATATTTATTTTGAGCTTTTTCAATAAATTGATGTGCTTCATGTTGTTTATCTTTCGTAACAAAATCAACATCTACATATTTGAATGCTGTTAATAAATCTTCTAAATAATATTCTTCATATTCGATTGAATCTTTCATGTAAGTTATAAAATCATATTGTGATGCATCTTCTATCGTATCTTGCGCTTCTATAACATCAAACTGAACATGTAATTGTCGATATAGAATATCTTTCATTTTATCGGTTAATGCATCAACAACTACGAGTATTTGTGATTCTTTTTGAGTCGGTTCAATGCCAATATATGATAGAACTTCATCTAAGCGATGATACGTTGTACAGTTTCTCATCACACTACGTATACTTTTAGCCTGCATATCTTCTATTTCATATTCTTGATATTGGTTCATAATTGGTGCCACATCAGTTTTATGATTAATCATAAATACATTTGGAAATTGATTATTAACACCTACTGAATAGTTAGATAAGATTAAATTCCCAAAAGCTTGTAATTCAAAGATTCTATTAGCAAACATCGTTTCTGAATATTTTACTGAATTGACATTTACTGCCCATCTATATACTTTATGCAATTTCATTAGTTCTTCATGATCGATTGGCATAGTTAAAAATGGGATATATTTCATTGGGAATTGGTAACGTCTTCTTCTTAACGGTAAGTTTCTATCGACAATTGTTAAGTCATTTTCATTATTGATTAATTCATCAAAGATTCTTGCAGATTCTTGGTTTCTAACAGGATATTTCTCAGTCCAACTTCCTGCAAAAATAACATCGTTTTTAAATGATTTATTATATGGATTTCTCGTACCTACTGGATTATGGTAATGAGGATTAATACCAAATTGAAGTACATGTACTTTATCATTTTGACAATACTCTTTATAATCTTCTACCACTTCCGCAGCAGATGTCAGAATAATATCGCATTCTGTCGCGATATCTTTGTATAAATGGAAATTGACAGGGTCTTCTTTAGAATAAAAGACTATCGGTATATTGAATTTTCTAGCCTTTTGAATGCCTTCAATGAGCATTCTTCGTTTCTCACTATTTACTGAAGCTAACCCTGTCCAACTTCCGTCTATACCTCTCCATGCTGTCGCAACAATCACAACATCCATATCTCTAGTTAAATCCGTAAATTCACTATCTAAATAAACGATATTACCTATATCTTTAAATGAGTTATATAAAAATTCATCAGCAATGAGACCAACTTTGTATTTATTTTTAATAAATACACGTGACGTATCAGAATTTACAAGTTTTGATAAATGTTGTTGGTGATTTTCAAGGAAATCTAATTTTGCTTCTTCTGCTACTTTTTTATAGTAATTATGATGATTTGTATGATCTTTAACCTTTTTTAATTTATATAGTCCATACATATAATCTTGTTCAACAATATCTAACACTTCTTCTAATTGTTCAACTTTTGTTTTATCATCAAAATTAACTAAAGCCTCTTTAGTGGATTCGATATTACTATTTCGATTGATATTTGTTGGCATATTTGAAGACATTATGATTTCCTCCTATTTCTCCAACTCCAGTATTTCGTTTGAATCTTTCCTAATTTAGAATTTTTCAAATTCATATATAGTCTTTCATACTGCGCTTTTTCTTCTTTTTTATTTGTTTTTTGTAATGAGATATTTTCGTTTATCAAACGAACAATTGCAGATTTTGATTCTTTTCTTTCTTCTTGAAAGTTTGTAATCATATCCAGCTGTTCTAGTGTTAACTCGTTATAATTTTCATATTGCTTAGCTTCTAAATCTTGAATTATACTTTTATCTTCTAAATCATTTAAGCTAATCCAATATTTTTTCTTTTTAATTATGATCCTTACCGATTCTGCCTTTAAGAACACCATATCGATCAAGACGTTATTGAAATCAAATTGTTCTTCATCTAAAGATAAATCGATTGATTTGTGCAATGCACTATCTTGATAAAAAATTGTAGATTCTTCTATCGATACTTTTTTATTAATAGGAATTGCTCTATCTATATCTTTCGTAGGCACAAACCCTGTAAATGTTCCTTTATTAAATACAGCTTCTAACACTTCACCTTCAATTAAATACAACGCTCTAGATGAAAAGTTCTTTTCTTTAAACAACAAATTATAATCAACTTTAAATCCTAGCTCTCTATTAATTTGTGGTGTAGAGAAATGACGTAAATCTACTCTTATCGTATCAATAGGTTTCGAAATTAATTTGATAGAATGATTTAATCTTGTCCATCCTATAATATTCGTACCTCTTACAATTAATCCATATAGTTCACTTTCTATCTCTTTTACAGAAATAACTTTTAATGCTTTATTTAAATAGTCAGATGCATAGCCGACTGTAAGTTCATCATCATCTACATCAAATATTTCTTGATTTTCTGGTTCTCTTAAAATAATTTGAAAGCTCAATCCGCTTTGAATAATTGGACTTTTAACGTCTATCATATGAAGACCCCTCAATCTTTACTTATTAAATGAAAGTGCAATATCTTTTCCGAAAGTATATAAATTACCGTAGTTGTAATATTTAACTTGCTCAAATTGTGATTGAACGACATTTTTCGTATCGAAAATGACTTTGTCTTTCATACCTTCAAAATCTTGATCTACTAAATTTTTGAATTCTGAATGGTCACTCAAAATTAATACAAGAGATGCATCTTTAACTGCTTTTTGAATATCTTTTTGGACAAAGCCTAGCTCAACATGTGGATCATATGCTTCTACTTGAATATCATTTTCTTTTCTCAAATCATTATATATATCAAATGCTGGCGATTCTCTGACATCATCTACATCACCTTTATAAGTTAATCCAAATACAACAACCTTATGACCATTTAAAGTTTCTAAAATTTTCTTAGACTCATTAATAACATATTGAGGCATTGAACGATTAATACGTCTACCTTCTTGAATGAGATTCGTTGTTTCTGGATCTTTAGCGATAATAAAGTATGGATCAACTGCTAAACAATGACCACCAACGCCTGGACCTGGTAAATGAATATTCACGCGTGGATGTTTGTTCGCCATCTTGATAACTTCTAATACGTTAATATCTAAATGATTACATACCATCGCAAGTTCATTTGCTAGCGCAATATTCAAGTCACGGTAAGTATTTTCCATTAACTTACTCATTTCTGCTGTCTTAGCATTTGTTTCAATCATTTCACCTTGTACGAATGTTCCATATACACGTTTACCCGCTTCAACACATTCTGGTGTTATACCACCAATTATTCGATTGTTATGAATAAGTTCATGTAATATTTTTCCTGGTAACACTCTTTCAGGGCAATGTACTAAGAATATATCTTTACCAATTTCAAATCCTTGGCTTTCAAGATATGGTTTCACATGATCGTCAGTTGTTCTTGGTGCTATCGTAGATTCTACAATGACCGTATTACCTTTTTCTAAAAATGGTACGATGGATTCAACTGCACCCATTACTAACGAAATATCACATGATTCATATTGATCATCATTATTTGGAGTTGGAACTGCAATAATAAATGCATCTGCTTTTTCAGGTTGCATACTTGCTTTGAATTTATTTTTAGCTAACACTTCTTCATAAGCTTCTTGTAAGCCAGGCTCTTCAATATGAATTTGACCATTATTTAATTTATCTACTGCTTCTTTATTTATATCGACACCTACAACATCTACACCATGTTTCGCAAACATAATTGATGTTGGTAATCCAATGTATCCTAAACCAATAGTAGTTAATTTCATATTATATCCATCCTTTAATAATTAATTGTTAAGCTATTACTTTCGTAATGTTAAATATATTGTAACTTCTATGAATACAATAAACAGTCGTTTAACAGATACTTAAGGAAGGGTTTACACTCTTTTATCATTGTTTACAATTGCTCAATATTTCGTGTTAAAAATAGCCCCTCGCTCATATAAAATCATATGATTGAGGGGCTTTATAGATTAATGATTAAGTTCTTTAAAGTATTGTTCGATATCTTTCTTTATTTTAGGACCAAACGTTTTAGAATAACTATTTGATATATGTCCTTTATCCATATATACAATGACGTTACCTATAACAGGTGCAAACTTTCCATTTTCTTTGAAATACGATGTATAGTCTACATATTTTGTATTTACCGGCTTTTGTTCAAGCTGGTCCCATTTAGATACTTTTGGCAAACGTTGTTTAGCATTCATCTTCTTAATCGTTTCTTGTTCTCCAAATTTATCTAAAGTTTCTGGAACATTAAACTCATATCTCGGATTATCTCTTATAGCCATAATTGGTGTTTTTGTATTTGTAATGTTTAGATATTGTTTTAATTGTAATGGATCGATTTGTCCATTTACATCTGTACTTGAATCTGCAGTTGTTACAACTAAATCGACATCTTGCTTATCAAGTTCTTTAATTAAATTTTTATTCCACTCTGTACAATCTCGGTCACTGTCATTCGTTGTTAATACACAGCCACTTTTCGTCATGCTTAATACTCTATAATTTCCTTCTTCAGCTGCTTTTTGAAGTGCGCCTAACCAATGTTGTGCGTGAGAGCTCCCTACTAAAGCAATTGTCTTATCATAGTTTTCTTTTTTACCGTACTCACCTACTAGAACTTTTGATTCACCTATTTTTTGATGTACTTTGTCCCTTGTAGAATCTGGTGATTCGTTTCTGATTTTTGAAAACTCTGGAATTGCTTCTACACCTTCTTTAACTTTTACATGCTTTTCTGCAGCCATTGCACCGGGATAATTTTCACTCAACGCTACTTTTTCTTTTTCAAAAGGATTATTAAAGATAATGAAATATAAAGATGCGATTGCCAATAACTGTATCGCTAATCCAATTCCTAATTTTTTGAGTGCAATTTTATCAGAAGATGCTGTTCTGATTGGCTTTTCAATATAACGTGTCATGAAATATGATAATAACCATGATAGTAAAATCATACAAATACCTAATACAATTCCAGGTCGTTCATTATTATGGTACTGATAAAATGATAAAATCACCCAATGCCATAAATATAAGCCAAATGACAATCCGCCAACCTTCACCATAATGGATGATCCTAAGAATTTCTTAACACCATATTTAGTTTCATAGTTACCAGAAACGAGTATAAATACGGCACATAACATTGGCCATAGTGCAATATATCCAGGAAACATTGTTGATACATTAAAAATAATACCCGTTAAGATCAAGCCAATTAAACCTATCCATCCAATCAAACTTGCTACTAGGCGGTTAATTTTAATTTTATTAAGGTTGATTGCTAATAAGCCACCGAGAGAGAATTCCCAAACTCTTGTAAATGTATGGAAATATGCCCAAGGTTGATTGACGTGCGTTAAATAAATAGAATACGATAACGAAACGATAAATAATGTACCTAAACAAAGGTTTATGACATTAATAACTTTAAGGTTAGTGTATTTTTTATATAACATAAAAATCAAACTAAAGATGACAAACCAAATAATATAGAATTGTCCTTGAATCGACATTGCCCAAAAATGTTCAACTGGCGTCTTCATTTGATCTTTATTTAAATAATCTGTACTCGATAAAGCGAGTTGCCAGTTTTGATAATAAAATAAAGAAGCAAAGATTTCTTTTATCGTTTTGCCAAGTATTGATTCTGGCAATAAGAAAAAGCTTAAGATAACTGTTACGAGTAAAACAGTTATAACAGAAGGAAATAATCGTTTAATTAATCCTGTTATGTAAGGTATAAATTTAAATGACCCTGTTTTATTGTATTTAGAAATAATGGAAGTGGTAATTAAGAATCCTGAAACAACGAAAAATACATCGACGCCTCCAGACACTTTCCCAAACCAAATATGATATATCGCAACTAATAATGCTGCAATAACTCTTAGCCCTTCAATTTCAGGTCTAAATTTTTTGTCTAGATTGATAGGATTTGTCTGCATATAAAAATCTCCTTTAAGTAATATACAGTTGTAAGTATATATATAAGGATATTTATTAGAAAGACAATTAATTAATATTTACAATATCTTAACACTCTATTAAAAAATCCCTAACAATTGGATTGTTAGGGATTGAGGTTGTTGCTTATTTAAAATGCTTGTTTAAATCTTTCATGAATTGCTCATAAATGACATCACCGTCGAAATCGTTACTTCTTTCTAGACCTTTTTGAATGACATTTTGAACATCAGGATGATGATAATTTTCAATAACATATGCAAGTTGTGCTCCATATTGCTTAGCATCTTGATAGTCTACTAAATAACCATTTTTTTGATTTTCAATTAAAAATTCTGGACCATAACATCCTTTATAACTGATAACTACATTTCGTTGATACATAGCCTCTAATATAACAAGACCAAAACCTTCAACTCTAGATGGGACAGCCGTAATTTTACTTTCAGCTAATACTTGTGGTAACGCATTAGTAGTCGGCTTAAGCTTCACAATATCTTGAATTTTATATTGATTGATCAATTGATGGAATTGTTCTTTTTCTTGTCCATCTCCATATAATTCTAATTGAAATTGGTATTTTCGCATTGTGTCTTGAATTAAATTGATACTATCTAGTAACAAATCAAAACCTTTTTCATGCTCAAATCTACCTGCAGCAACAATCGTATTATGCTTATCTATGTTATATTGAGTTTCTTTTAGTATATTTGGAACAATAATTACTTTAGTGTGTGTTAAACCTTGTTGATAATCTTGTTGGTCTTCTTTAGTTAATGTCGTAACTAAATCAAGTTGTTCATAACTTTTAAGTATATCTTTTTGATATTGCTCATCATGTGCATGTAAATACATATGTTCCATACCAATTTTAAATACCGACTGACTAGCATATTTGCTAACAAGTATATTGTAACTTGCGCGTGTTCCTACAATAATATCTGTATTCACATTCTGAATGGCTTTAACAATTTGTTGCTCAATATTACTTGAAAATTGATGAAGTCCAGGTTCAGACGGATGAATAATTTTAGGACTCAAAAAAGGTGTATACTTATTGATTCTATTTACAAATATATTTTTCAAACCTTTAATGGTTTTGTTATATTCAATAATGGGTTGAATTTCAATATTTTCATGCAACTTAAAATAAGGTTCATCGCTCGCTTTAAATACTGACAATATTTTTACAGAGTGACCTTTTTCACTTAATTTATTTGCCAAATTAGAAATTGATTTCGTCGTCCCACCCATATGATAAATATTGTGAACTAAAAATGTAAAAGATTTCATATAAATCCCCCTTTTCAGTCCATAGCTTGTTCTATCAATTGCGTGATAGTTTCGTATGACTGATTATTTTTGTTGATAAATTGATCACTAATCGTATGATAATGGTTATTCATAATTGCATTAAACAATAATGACTGATCAAAATATTGATTATCATTGATTGTTTCATAAACTTCTTTATATAAACCACGGTTATAATCGTAATTATTAAAATCTGGTGTATATAAATATACTTTTTTATCAATTGTTAATGCATCAAATACGATTGAAGAGTAATCACTGATTACAATGTCAGAAACAAGTAGTAATTGTTGTGTTTCAAACTGTGTTGTATCGATATAATTATGTTGTTTATTGGCATGATCTTCTTCGTGATATTTATAAATAATGTTATATTTCGCTTTCATCTCATCTGTAAATTCTAATAAAAACTCTTCTTCTTGATTATCTCTCCATGTCGGCGTATACAGAATTGTTTCTTTTTCAGTATTTAAATTTAACTGCTGTTTGATTTTATTTATTTCATTTGAATTTGAGTGTTGCTCTAATAAATACTGATTTCTTGGATAACCACATGCAACAATTTTTGTTTCTTCTAATGGAAATGCAGATTTAAATACACCATTGATAGAATCCACATCCGTTATAAAATAATCTTGTTTAATTAATTTATTATATTTACGTGCTCGATAATTATAAATATCAATATTTTGTTTAGGTTCTTTGCTGTCTAAGAATAGTCGTTTTAAAGGTGTACCGTGCCATAACTGAATGATTGTACCATTAGGTTTAAAATGATCTGGTAAGTAACTTTCAAGTATCACTACATTTGCTTCTTCTATAATTTGTTTCGTATCAGAATGAGATGGTGACACAAAGTGATCACCCTTTTCTTGGTCCGTAATAAAGTAAACCGTATATTTAGGGTGTTGTTTTATTAAATACTCAAATAAATATTTTGAATTACCTCTGTAACCATAATCGAAACCTAAAAATACAATATGTGGCTTAATTTTCGACTGATCTTTGTCATAAATATTAATTGCTTTCATTTGTTTTTGTAGTGCCGTATTATTTAATTTTTGATACGCAATTTTAGGTAATTGAAAATGTGATTTTAACATGACTTTATCAACTGTTCTTGCGATAGAAGGAAGACATGTTTCTTTCGCTTTAAATATTGGCGTTATGCCATTTAAAAGTGCAATTTTGTTTAAATAGAATTTTTCTTCAAAACTGAGACTTTCATTTTTAAATGCTGCTAAACAGCTTGCACTTGGTTTACTTTGATGAACAAAGTCAAATATAACGTGAGGATCAATCTTAATTTCATCCAAGTGGAAAATCGCATTTAATGTGATATCAAATATCGTTTCCCACTTATAATTAGAAATTAGCCATAATAGCTCATCTTTTTTGAAAATAATATTTGGTTGAAGCGTTATATTATTAAACCAATCAGCAACTGTAATAAATGCCTTTCCCATATATCTACTATCGTTTGTATAATAACCATTGTTTGTATAATCAACAATATAAGATTGATTATCCAATTCTAAATTGTTTAATACTTCTTCTCTAACTTGCGTATATTTATCTATTAAAATAATATGATTTTCTTCATGACATTCTGTAATTAAATAATTCTTTAAATTATGCTGGTCATGAACATTTATAATTTTAATCATTTTACACCTCATATATTTTGAACCAAAATATTTAGGATGAGAAAATTAATCTTATCCATCTTTTAAACTTTGTTTCGAATTTACTTTTCTAAAAAACTTTTAGTATACTAATAATTTTTTCTCCAACTCTTTTAGTTGCTTCTCCATCATCAAGTTGATTATATTTATGGTTAAATGTTTTATAAGTGTCTAATTGAGGTATGTCTTCATGTTGCATTGATTTAATATAATCAATTAATGCTTCACTTGTTTCAAAGACTGGTCCTGGTAAATCTGATTCATAAGGTAAATAAAAACCTCTAATATCATTAGCATATTCATCTTTATCATATGCAAAAAATAAGATTGGTCTACGCAAATTAGCATAATCAAAATAAACAGACGAATAATCTGTGATTAATACATCACTCATTAAGAATAATTCATTGATGTCATTAGCATCTGATAAATCATACACATTTTTATAATCATCTAAATTTAAATGTTCAGATACTAAATAATGTGCTCTTATGAGTAATACATATTCATTAGATAACTCTTTACTAAAAGCATCTAAATCAAGCTTCAGTTTAAAATTGTATTTACCAATATCTGTTCGATCATTATCTCTCCATGTCGGCGCATACAATATAACCTTTTTATTAGAAGGAATATCATATTTTTCTTTGAGTTGCATAATATAATTTTCATCATTTAACTGAACTAAGTCATCATTTCTTGGATAACCTAGTGTCATTAGCTGTTCTTCTTTTAAATTAAAAGCAGATTTAAATCGTTTAGTTGCTGTTTCACTCGGTGATATGAGGAAATCCCATCTACTCGTCTCTTTATTAAATTCATAAAGATACTCTTCAAGCCTGACATCAGGTATTGAAATAACTGTTTGATCATTAGCCAACTTCTTTAAAGGTGTACCATGCCATGTTTGAATATATAGTTGATTATCTTTCTTTTCTATCTGAGGTGATAATCTCGTATTAGCAATCCACACTTTAGCTTTTTGATAGGTCTTAAAATATTGCTTTGAATTTTTCTCAACAGTATCAATGTTAGATTCATTTAACTTTTCTTTTAAATTTTGATTATCCGTAACCACAATGTGTTTGTATTCCGGTAAAGCAGTACTTAAATAGAAATAAAGCATTCTCGGAGAATCTGCAAATGATTTACCATTAAACGATTCATATATAATTATCTTGTCTATTTTCTTTGAACAAACATCAGCAACATAATGATTCGAACGAATCGTGGATAAATATTTACGAAATTGGGAAATCATATAACTATATTTATAATTTCCTCGCTTCATAGCTTTGATTTCCATATATTTGAATATACTTTTCTTGGAAGTGTTATAATTAATTTTTCTTAACAAAATTGACAAACTATTTCTATTTTTGAATATAAAGTCAAATTTATAAGGAAATAGAGGATTGAAAACTTTGTTAAAATAATCAAAAAGTTCTTTTTTATTTATATTATCTATTTCTTCTTTATTAATAAAATACATAATTGTATTGTGAAATGAGTTATCAGTCATTAAAAATAATTTATCTTTCATAAATACCTCTTTAACTATTAATTCTTGTAAAATCCATTCTTATTATAACATATTAAGAATTAAAACTTTAAAAGTATCATTATAAGAGATAGTTCTCAATACTTAAGTATGAATAAATTTAATATCTTAATATTCTCGTTATATCCTTTACAAATAGTTTACATTAATAACTATATATATTAAGATTAAACATATAAAATAATGAGGTGAAAAAATGCGTAGAGTACTTACTTATGGAACATATGATTTACTGCATTATGGTCATATTGAACTTTTAAGAAGAGCTAAACAGTATGGAGATTATCTAATTGTTGCTTTATCAACAGATGAATTCAATAAGTTAAAAAACAAAAAGTCATATTATAATTATGAACAAAGAAAAATGATGTTAGAATCTATTAGATATGTTGATCTTGTTATTCCTGAAAATAATTGGGAACAAAAAACAGATGATGTAAAAAACTTTAAAGTTGATACATTTTTAATGGGTCATGATTGGGAAGGCGAGTTTGATTTCCTTAAAGATCAATGCGAAGTGATTTACCTTAAGAGAACAGAAGGTATTTCAACTACTCAAATTAAAAAAGAACTTTATGGTAATGAATAGAACACTTAATTGTGTTCTTTTTTACGATATTAAATGTAAATATTTTGAATTAATGGTAATATAATGTAAAAATATCAGAAGAAAAACATGAAGAATATATATAAACTAATATTAGGTATACTCATCGTATGTCTTATTATTGTTATAAAAGATATATATCAACATCGTGAAGTAAAAAAAGAACAAGTTCAGTCACATATGCATAAAAAACAAAATAAGAATAATCAAACTCAAAAGAAACAACCATCTGATAATGATTTTACCGAAGCAAATGATATTGATAAATATTTAAAATCTCAAGGTTTTAATGGAAATATAACAATTTATAAAAATAAACGTCCCATTATGAGTAAAGCATATGGTTATAGAGATGTTGAAAATGGCATAGCAAATGATACAAAGTCAATGTATCTTCTTGGATCAGCTAATAAATTTGTAACAGGCTTAATGTTAAGAGAGCTTGAAGAACGAGGCGTTATTAATATAAACGATAATGTTAATAAATATATACCAAACTTTCAAAATATATATCCCATAACTGTTAAAGATCTAATGTTGCATAGAAGTGGTCTAGCTAAAGCAAACTTCCCACCTACTGCTAGAGGATTAAATGGTGCAATAGAAAGTATTAAATTAAATGGTGTTGTCCATCAAAATTATCATAAATATTTTTACAATGATGCTAATTACATTACAATTGCTAAAATCATAGAAAATGCTACGCATAAAACATATACTCAAAACTTAAATGAACTCATTATTAATAAAGCTCATTTAAAATATACAGCCCGATATGATTCTATTCATCACCAACAGTATATGGTAAAAGGTTATAAATTGATAAATAATCAGTACATATATTTCTACCCCGCAACTCTCGATAAATACGATGGTGCTGGAAATATATACATATCTACAGATGATATGGCAAAGCTTGTTAATCAATTCAAAACGAAACAAATTTTAAATGGATCATCTACTGATATATTACTTTCACAAATTGATACGCATATTTATCCAAGTTCTTATAGATATGGATTTTATAGATATCCTAATCACCAAAGATATAGAGGTATATTTTATCAAAATGACTTTGTAACATACTCTAACGATCAATACATCGTTTCAATAGCAAGTAATGTATTAAAAGATCATTATCAAAATGATACCGAAGATATACTCAAGCATATCTTTAAAGTTATACTCAAACAAAAAATAGAAAAATAGAGATCGGATTAAGTCCTCTCTCTATTTTTCTATTTTATTTAATGAGATATTTTTTTGCTTTTATTTCTGATGTTTCTTAAGTTCATTTTTGTTTTTAGTTTCAGTAGCTTAAATTTATATGAACGATAAACTTTTTTATCTATTTGCATATCTAAATTACTTGCCACTACTTTAAATCTTTCAAAATTGTAATTCGCAGCAATTGTTAATACGAGTTCTTTCAAATCTTTCACGCTGTTCGTTTGAAGTTGTTGAACGACTTGTAAATACTTAATTGCTGGTTCAATAACGTGATTTAAGTTTTCTACTTTCATGAAATTATTTCGAATTAAAAAGTATATAATGAGATAATCCATTCTATAACTATAGTAGTTACTCACTTTTTCTTTTAAATCACTTAAGATATCCATTGTTCTTTTTCTAACTTCAGTAGCATCATTTAAATATTTTTCTATATTTTTGTAACTTGTCGCTACTATAGAATCTTCAACGCCTATGTTATATAAATAAGCTGAATCATCTAATATTGTAATACGACTTTTTGACCAAGCTTTCAAATTAAAGGTATGCTCTTCACAAAAAGTGATATCTTCATCGAATCTAATATTTTCTAATACTTCATGTTTGTACAATTTACCGTAAGGACCTATAGACTGCGTAACTTCTGGTGTTAAGTTTAATGTCGTACGATCTACAGCTTTTAAATCATTGTATGTTTGTATCGGTCTAATCTGATCACCAATTAAATGAGAAACCTTACCGACCACGATATCTGTATCATTTCTTTTTATAGCTTCAACCATTTTGTCGATAATGCCTTCACCTAATTTATCATCTGCATCACAAAACATAATATATTTACCTTTTGCGATACTAATGCCTTCATTCCTCGTTGCTGCAGCACCTTTATTTTCTCGATTCACAAGTACAATATTAGGATTATTAATTTTGCTAATTACATCTGCACTATTATCTTTAGATCCATCATTAATACAAATGATTTCATGCTCATAATGACTTTTAATTGATTTAATAGTTTGCTCTATTGTATTTTCTGCATTATAAATAGGGATAATAACACTTACTTCCATATTGTTAAGCTCCTTTGTTTATAAAATCAACTAACTTTTGAGTTGCATCAAAGTTTGTATATTGATGCCACATTGGTTTAATTTTATTATTTATTTTATTCAGATTTATAAGTCTATAAAGTGTTTCTAAATCATAAGCTTTGTTCTCTTTAGTCATTTCATAATAGTATTCATTGAGCCCTCTCATTTCATCGTACTTTGCTTCATCATAACTATAGAAAATAATCGTCTTATTTAAAAGTGCCGCTTCAATACTAAGTGAACTGTAATCTGTAATAATGATTTCTGCCATTTCAACTAAATCTTGTATATCTCTCGGATCTGAATCATGTGAAGTAATGCTTGGATGTAATTTAGTCACAAGTTCATATTCAGGGCACATTTTTTCAAATTTCTGTTTATCTATCGTATGAATTTCATTTGTATAATCTCTATAAGTAGGAACATATAAAGCTATTTTTTTGGGTTTATTAGGATACTCATGTTTATCTTTATAGTGGTCTAACCTAGGTAATCCAAATGGTAATATTTGATTGGGTTTGGCATCTAAACTTTTAATAAAAACGTCTTTCATAATATCTGAACTTACTAAATAATAATCTGTAAAATGATAAACTGATAAATAATTTTTTATGAGTTGTTTATGCTCAAGATTAATACTTTTATCTTCTAAGCCAAATTTTTTCAAGGCTCCGGCAGCATGCCATGTTTGAATAACTTTTTGTTCTGGTGTTTTGCTGATACTGCCTAATAATAAATAATATGTATCGATAATTATCATTTTACTACTTTTAATTGCTTTTAACTGTTGTAAGACATATTTATTACTTAAATTGATCACTTTATCTACATCTATATCATTCAAAAAATCAATCCACTTTGGATGCGCAATAACTGTAATATGATATTGTTCTTTCTTTAATGCTTCGATTATAGGTAACACATCTTCTTTAAAAGTCATAAATACCACGACATTTTTACGTTTCACATTACTTTTGAATAATTTATTAAATATAAAAATAACAGAAAGATAGACTTGTTTAATTATGCTTCTTACCACAATGACACTTCCTTATATAAAATTTACTAAAGTAAAAAATAGACCAAAAGCAGCTATATATTGAGATAAAGGCTGAGACAATCATTGATGTCTCAGCCTTTTCATTTATTAATCATTTTAAATAAAGTCAGCAAATCTTTGTCTAAATCTAACATGCAATATTGCACCTACTACAAAGAATAACACTGTCACGCATATATTATAAAGTAATAATTGCCAATGTTCTATGAAGTACCAATTATCATATAATATTGCTGCTCGATACCCTTCTGCAAAGAAGAATACTGGATTTAATTTCATAATCATTTCAATCACTGAACCTTTTTCTGGTACCCAAAGAATTGGCGACACGTAAAATAGCATTCTCAAAATAGCTTGCATCGCCATTTGTGTATCTCGAATAATAACACCTAAAGTGGACGTTAATAAAGAAACTGAAAATGCAAATATGTACACTAAAGGTAAATATATAAATAATTGTAATATATAAATCGAAGGTATAATACCAGTTGGAATACATAATAAAATTATAATTAAAACTAAAATAATATGACCATAAAATCTACTCGTCAGAATATAAGCAGGTATTGCTGACAAAGGAAAATTCATCTTTGCAACTTGATTAAACCTAGTACCTATTGATTTAGTCCCTTCAAGTATACCTTGGTTCACAAAGAACCACATACTAATACCGACTAATAAATATAAGATAAACGGTACACCATCTACTGGACCATTTTGCCGAATACCAAAGCCAAATGCAAACCAATATACAAATATTTGTAGTATAGGATTAATCAGTTCCCAAGCTAATCCTAAATAATTATCATGATTCGAAATTTTTAATTGGAATTGTGCTAATCTTTGAATCAAATAAAAGTTTTTGACGTGCTCTTTTATTACTGTAAAAACAGCATGCATGAATATCACTCTCTCGCTAAGACATTTATAACTCAATCTTTAATATAGCATCAAATGAGCATAGATGATATATTAAACTTTAGGTTAATCTCATAATTATAGAACATATATAATTTACATGATTCTAACAGAATTTACAATAAATTTACTAAACTCATAAAATAATGCATAATAGAAATGTTAATAATTATAAGGAATGAAGTACATATGAAAGAATCAGTTATCATTAATAATCTAACAAAAGAATATAAAATTTTCCGTAATAATAAAGATAGATTAAAAGATGTGTTTTTACCGAAACATCAATCACAAAGATTTTACGCGCTTAAGGATATATCATTTACTGCGTATGAAGGCGATATTATCGGTTTAGTTGGTATTAACGGGTCAGGTAAATCGACATTAAGTAATATTATTGGTGGTTCACTACAACCAACAGACGGTGTAATAGAACGCCACGGTGATGTTAACGTTATCGCAATTAACTCAGGTTTAAACACTCAATTAAACGGAATAGATAATATCGAATACAAGATGTTATTACTTGGTTTCTCTAAAAAACAAATTAAAGAACTTACACCTCAAATTATCGAATTCTCTGAATTAGGTGAATTTATATATCAACCTGTTAAGAAATATTCAAGCGGTATGAAATCTAAATTAGGTTTCGCAATCAATGTTACCGTCGATCCAGATATTCTTGTAATTGATGAAGCATTATCTGTTGGTGACCAAACATTCACTAAGAAAAGTTTAGATAAAATGAATCAATTTAAAGAAGCTGGCAAGACTATTTTCTTTGTCAGTCACAATATAAATCAAGTTAAAGATTTTTGTACAAAAATAGCTTGGATTGAAGGCGGCATACTAAAAGAATTTGGTTCTACTGAAGATGTACTTCCAAAATACCAAGCATTCTTAAAAGATTTCAACAAAAAGTCAGCAAACGATAAAAAAGCTTTTAAAGACGAATTAGATGCTACACGTTTTTATTTTAAATAACAAAACAGGCTGGGACATAAAGTAATGTCTCAGCCTGTTTTAGTATATTGGCAGTAGATGACTGAATTGAAAATGCGCTTGTATCAAGCTTTTTTCAACTCTAGTCATCCTTGCCGGGGCGGGACTACGAAATCTTTTTATACAAATTAGATTTCTGTCCCGCTCCCTTAATTTGCTCTATAATTTCCTCTAATCATTGTGTTAATAGAATTTCTACCAATTATAAATCTAGAAAGTGGTATAAATGATAGAACAACTGCTAAACCGACACTTAATGATAATGCAAAGATATACGTTGCAATATTATACATAAAGAATTGATCTATAAAATGAAATGTATATTTTGCCATGTAATAGACCATAATTTTATGTGTTAAGTAAATAAAGAACGATATTTCGCCAATAAAATATAAAAAGCTTATATTAAAGTTAGCCAGCTTTTTAGAAATAACCAAGATAAATATAAACGCTAATGCTGAATATATTAAAATGTCATAACGGTTAGATTGAACAACTGTTACATCATTTTGATAAATTGAATAAATAACTAAAAGTGTTACCCCAGCTAAACTTCCAACTAACCACATAAACTTTTTCTCCATAAACGATAGAACTTCATTGTAGTATCTACCTAAGTAAAAACCAAATACAAAATAGAATAACCAATAAAGAATATTCGTTCTATGGAATAACGGGTAAAATTCATTCCACCAATTCGTATACGTGTCATTATCGTACATTAGATATGAATGTGCGAGACTAATCGCAAAGCTGATGACCAGCATAACAACTGGATTTGCTTTACTTAATGATTTATGGAAGATTAAATGTAGAATATAAAATTGGAATATGACAATGACAAACCAGCCATACCAATTACCAATTAATAAATTTTCTTTAAACAACTGCCAGAATGTTTCTTCATTTCCATCAACTTTATACTTTGTATACACATAAAATGTTCCAATTGAAAAATAAGGGATCATAATATATTTAAACCGTTTGACTAGAAAGTTTTTCGGTAATTTATCTTTATAAACCATTGAAATTAGTGATTCTGACAAAATAATAAAGCACGGCGTTGCAAACAAAATTAATATTTGAAATGTTAATACAACCATGCGATTATGATCTTGTAATTCTACGTCTCTCAAATAATTTGATAATATATGCACGGCTACTATAATTAAGCAAAATATTGCTCTTGCATATGTAATTTCATGTTTTCTATTCATAAGTACTCCAACTCATAATTTTTTGTCACATATGAAGATTACATGATTTTAAATTAATTGTAGAATAATTATATAACCTGTTTATAATTAAACTTTTGTTAGATATAAATTAACTGCGTATTTTATTGCTTTTCAATCATAATCTTTATCTTCCCATGTTGATTGATACATTTAATTTTATTATCTTGCAAGGATTTTTCTAATGATTCATCTATATAAATTGGATTTTTGTATCTCACAGTATAATGTTGCCACTCAACATCTTCTAACAACCATTCACATACAAGTTGGCCAGGTACAATTTCTTGATGGATTGGATTTGAATCATGAATAATAGTTAAATATTTGTTAACAAGACTAATATCAAATTTCATGCTATACCTCACTTTCCAACGAATGTTTGATTGAGTCGAGTGTATATGTCATTTCCACTTGTAATCGTCAAACTAAATTCGTAAATCGTAAACGACTTTACTTTTTTTATTTTCTCATTTTTTAATTTTGCTTTATAAATTGTATCAACATCTATTGCTTTAAGCTCATCAACTGATGTTTCTTTTAAATAAATCTCTTTTTCTAAAAAACGCTCAAACATTGAAAATTTTGGCCATATACTTGCTAAATATAATACGGGTACTGAAGGTGCATCCTTTTTTATAGGAAGCATTTTTTTATATGCTTCAACATCTTCTTTGTTGAAAATGACGTCAATTATTTCGATTCCATCTTCTAAATAATGTTGCATGTCCCATGCCGCCTCCTATTCCCATTGTTGCTATCGATGTCTCAATATCTTTCATATGATATAAACGTGTAACGAGGCTTGCACCACTCGCTCCATATGGATGTCCAATAGCTAATGCGCCACCATACAAATTAAATTTATCATCCGGAATATTTAGCATATCTTTTGAAGCAAGTACTTGAGAACTAAATGCTTCATTAAATTCAACGCAATCAATATCATTCATTGTTAAATGTGTCTGCTTTAATAAACTTTCAACTGCAGGTACTGGTCCTATACCTAGTAATCTTGGATCAACACCTTTTACAGAACTATCGATAAATTCCAGTCCTTCGCGATAACCTAAAGCAGTCGCCTTTTCTTTACTCATAATTAAAAGTAATACCCCACCGTCATTTTTCATGCAACTATTACCTACTGTTACAGTTCCATCTTTAATAAGTGGTTTTAAACGTGATAACGTCCTTAAAGTTAATTTAGGTTTAACACCTTCATCATGTTGGATCCATTCATTACCTACTTTAATTGGATAAATTTCGTTAGATAAATAACCTTTTTCCATAGCTTCGATTGTCTTTTGATGACTATTGTATGCAAATTCGTCCTGTATTTCTCTAGATATTTGATAGACTTGCGCAACATTTTCAGCCGCTTCAATCATTGAAGGGTCTTTTCCAACAGGCGCAAATGAAGCACGCTCAAAAAATTCTGGTGCATCATAAACTGATTGTGGTCTTTTGATTTTCCAAGGTGCTCTACTTGTACTTTCAACACCACCAGCAATATAAACTTCACCAGCACCTGCTTGAATCATTCTACAAGCATAAGTGACTGCTTCTAATCCTGCGCCACATTGTCTATCTATCGTGACACCAGGAATATCAACCGGCAAACCTGCTTCTAGCAAAGACTTTCTAGCGATATTGCCACCATTACCTACTACGTTCCCTAAAACAACCTCACTTAAATATTCAAGTGCTTCAGCATGATCAGCTAACAAATATTCATATAAAGGTTTCAAGAGTAATTCGGGTTCTAATTGTTTAAAAATACCGCCATATTTACCAAATGGCGTTCTTTTTGCAGCTACAATAACTGGTTCCATGCTTTTCCTCCTAACTCATAAATAGATTTCATCTTATATCTCGCTATCTTTCCACTAGATGTATATTTCATCTGTTTAACTCGTATCATTCGAGACGGTATTTCATAACGACTTAACCCACACGCTAATAAATACTCTTTCATACTTAAATATTGCAAATGATCTTTACCTTTATATAATAGAATAGCAATTTCTCCGAATTTATTATGTTTTTTACTTATAATAATTGCCTCATCAACAATATCTAGATTTAATAATTTTTGCTCAATAATCTCTGGATATACGTTTTTACCACCAATAATTAAACGGTCACTTTCTCGTCCATATAAGCGTAGTTCTTGGTCTGCAGAAATTGATGCCCAATCGCCTATTTTAATCCACTCGTCACGGACTTCTTCATTTAAATAACCACTAAATGTCATGTCACTTTTGACATATAACCTGCCTATATTATTTTCATCTTTGTCTTTAATTTGAACTTGTACAGAAGGAAATAGTTTACCTACAGATTCTGAATCTGCTTGTCCATTAGTATTGTAGCTAATAAAACTCGCTTCAGAGCTTCCAAAGAATTCAATTAAATCAATATCAGGATATTTGTATTTAAATTTTTCAAATATTTGTGTAGATAATTTTGCACCTGATGAAAAAATACTCGAAACATTCATTAAATGGACGTTATGATTCAATAAACTATATAGCATTGTAGGTACAATAAACATCGTTTGATTTTCACTAAATATATTGATTAATTTATTTAGAATTTGTGTATTAAATTTCTTTTGGCCAATAAATGTTCTACCTGTACTTAATGCATAAATCATAGCGTATAGTGTTAAAGAATGTGCATGTGGTCCAGGTGCTATCATAATGTCTGTATGACCATTGATTAAGTCTTCATTATATTTAAATGATTGAATCCAAGATTGATGATTCCTCATATATGCTTTAGGCATGCCTGTCGTCCCAGAAGTAAATCCAATATGTAAGATATCTTGAGGTAATACCGTATTATTTTCTATTTGTCGATATTTTACTTTATTGCTGTCATCTATTAATAATGGAATACGATATAACATTAATAATTCATGCTTCTTCTCTTCAGATATATAAGGATCTAGGACGCACGGTATAAGTTCACACTTTAAAGCTGCAATATACCATTTTATAAACTGAAGTGGATTTTTCATCGAAATACCAATCATGTTATGTTTTGGATATTCTTTTAATGTTGTGGCAATTTTTTCAGATTCTATCAATAAATCGTTATAAGATAAATGCATCTCATCAATATACATGGCAATTTTATCTGCTTTTGTATTTAATTGTTGATTTATAAGTTCCAGTACTTGCATGATCATACCACCTACTTTTATTGTTACCTTTATCATAACATTTAGTTAACAATTAAATAGATAAAATTCTTCATAAAAAAACACCTTAATGTTAAATTTCAACATTAAGATGTTTCTAAATTATCTATTCTTCATATAATCATATTTATTCTTTTTAGGTGTGCATGATTTTTGGAATTGAACTTCTTTTAAAAACAGTGGAATTTTAAGTGCTCTATTCACACGTTTCAAATCAGTTATAATTCTATATAACCATTCTAAATTAAGTTTAATAAACATTTTTGGTGCACGTTTAACATTTCCGCTTATGACATCAAATGAGCCACCTACACCCATCATTACTGTATGCTCAAAGTGATGACGGTTATAATAAATCCAATCTTCTTGTTTAGGAAAACCCATTGCCGCAAAAATAAAGTCTGGATTAAATTTCTTTATTTTCTTAGTTACTTTATAATCTAATACATGTTTATAGCCATGTTTATGATCAAACGTAATATTTGGATATTGTTCTTCTAAAATTTTACGTGTTGCTTTAACGCCTTCTTTAGAAGAACCTAATAAGAATACTCTCTTGCTACTTGCGTTCGCAATATTCAACATTTCTTCCATTAACTCTATTCCCGGAACACGTTCTTTCAATGGCGTATTTAAATATTTTGCTGCTTTAACAATACCAATACCGTCTGGTACAATGTAATCTGCATGTTTAATACGTCGTTGATAGTGATTATTGCTATAAGCATAATGTGCAATTTCAGGATTAGCTGTTACAATAAATAAATTGTCTTTCGTCTCCTGATTTACAAAATACTTAATACGTTCTACCATTTCATTCGCCGTCAGGTTTGCAAATGGCAAACCTAGAACATTAACGGTTGGAGGCTTAATCACATCATACGAATTCTCTCTATTTAACTCTATTTGTTCACTTATACTATTTAAATCTTTTTCTAGTACTTTTGCCATTTGTCTCACCTCTCATTCTTCACTATAATTTACACCATTTCCATAAATTTTACAACAAATTTACATTTTATATTTGATAAGTAGTACACATAATTCATTTAAATTGTTGAATTTTACTTGTATAATCATATATGATGTATAATATGCAAAAATAGATATTTCAAAACACAATACGAATAGAAGGGTAAATATATAATATGAAAAGATTTGCAAAAATAGGTTTACTTTTGATGTCAATAGTACTCATGATTCTACCCGTAGTATTTGGACTCATGCTTTATCTTGAAACTAAAGGTGCGATTAATGATTCATTTCTTGATTCTAAAAAAAGCAAATCATCTTTAAGAGATAAACCAGTAGATCCTAGTTTAGATCATGTGTCGGTATTATTTTTAGGTGTAGATGATAGTACATCAAGACGTGAAGGTGGTCAAAAGGCTAACCAATCTCGTACTGATGCTATGATTTATACAACATTTAATAGAGATAAAAAGCAAATACGTATGGTTAGTATTCCACGTGATACATTAAGTTATATACCAGGCGTAAAATATTATGATAAAATCACGCACGCTCATGCAATAGATGGTCCAGAAGGTTCAATGGAAAGTGTTGAAAGTACATTAAACGTTCCAGTAGATTACTATGCAAGAATTAATATGGAAGCTTTTGTTGAAGTTGTAGATGAGCTTGGTGGTATTGAGTATGATGTACCATTTGATTTAAACGAGCCAAACACAGAAGATAAAGGACGTATTAAAGTTAAAAAAGGTAAACGTAATTTATCTGGTGACGAAGCACTTGCAGTTGTTCGTTCAAGAAAACAAGATTCAGATTTAGAGCGTGGTAAACGTCAAATGGAAATGATTAAAGCCATTATCAAAAAAGCTCAAGAAACAAATTCTATTAATAAATTAGATGACTTAGTTAAAATCGTTGGTAAAAATGCGAAACACAATTTCTCATTTGAAGATATTCAAAACTTAGCAACGACTTATTCATCAAGTAAAGTAAAAATCAAAACAGAACAAATTACAGGAACTGATGCTAATTTCAATGGTGTTTACTTCTTCAATCCTGACTTAGATAATTTATTAGAACTTTCTAATAAACTTAGAAAAGACTTAAACTTACCTAAGACTAAGAAAACAGAATTAATGAATTATCTTATGATTCAAGCATATGGTGATTTAACACCTTATATTGAAGTATCTAAGAAAAGTCTAAAGAGTGGAAGCACATCAGGTGACAACGATTCAGCTGAAACAGTAGAACCAGCTATAGAGCCTGATACTGAAGAAACAACCGAGCAGCAAACTGAACAACCGTCTGAGCAACCATCCGAACAGCCTGTAGAACAACCTGTACAACAAACACCTACAGAAGAAGTACCATCACAAGAAACACCACAACAACCAACACCAGATCTAAGTGGTCAAGCACCAGATCTAAGCGCTCAACAACCTGGTCCAGAAGTTTACTAGGAAAGGAGGCAAATTATGATTCAACGTAAAACATATGAAAAATATGAACAAATCAATACAATGTTTGATGCTCTTGAAAATCAAATCATTCATTCTGGAGATTTGTCTCACTTCAGACAAAATTTATACTATGTTAATCACGAACATCATGAAAATTATGAAGCGTTATTACTATATTATAATCAAGCAAACAACGATCCAATTGTAGATGGCGCTTGTTACATCATTGCCATCCCAGAAATATTTAATGTTATCAATATCTTTGATAACCCCCTACCTTTTTCATGGGTATATACTGAAACAGGCTTAACAGAAGAAATGAAATCATTAAGTGTTCATTTACAATATTTAGTAGCAGCAGCACTAGAAACTAGCCAAATTCAAATATTCACACCGAGCGGATATACAATGGGTATGACAAATTGGAGCATTCACCAATTAAGATTATTCTGGCAATATACCGCAATCGTTAGAAGACAAGCAGTACAAACGATATAAAATAAAAGCTGAACCATATAAAGTGGTTCAGCTTTTTTGTGTGGACAGAAATAAGATGGGAATTATTGTGAAAATATAGTGTGAATGTTGCTTGTTTGGAGTGTCTTGCAATATACGGGGCTTCTATGTTGCTTGTTTTGTGTGTCTTGCAACATACGATGCTTCTATGTTGCTTGTTTGGTGTGTCTTGCAACATACGGGGCTTCTATGTTGCTAGTCAGCCTCGTCTTGCAATATTCAGATCCTCTATGTTGCTAGTCAGCCTTGTCTTGCAATATTCACGCCTCCAATGTTGCTAGTCATGCTCCACTTGCAATATTCAGACTCGCAATGTTGCTAGTCACGTCCCTCTTGCAATATTAGAGATTCATATTTATCTTGTTTAGTCAGTCTTGATATATACAGCGCTTCTATTTATCTTGTTTGGGCAATCTTGATATATACAAGTTCTTTTTACCAAATATTTATTGAGATTTTTTATTTACTACATCAATTAGAATAATCATAATGTATAATAAATTGAATCAAAACTATGGAGGTATCACGATGATTAAAATAGCGGAAAGCGAAAAAGATATACAAGATGGATTAAATATTAGAAAAACTGTCTTCGTTGAGGAACAAGGTGTTTCTATAGATGCAGAGATAGATGAATTTGAAAATGTTTCTAAGCATGTTGTTCTATATCACGATGATAAACCAGCTGCGGTTGGTCGTTTTAGAAATTATAAAGATGGATATGCGAAAGTAGAAAGAGTTGCTGTTTTAAAACCTTATAGAAAATTTGGTTACGGCAAAGATGTAATGAATTTTATTAATCAAAAAGCTAGTGAAGATGGATATAAAGGTACTGTACTTAATGGACAATCTCACGCTAAAGGATTCTATGAAAAATTAGGTTATAAAACTGAAGGCGAAGAATTTTTAGAAGAAAACATTCCTCACTATTTTATGAAATTAACTTTTTAATTAAATTATTAATATCTCAAATATTAAAGTTACATTACATTTCATAAAAAGTTCATCTTTTAATATTAAAAAGCCTTATACTGTTTATAAATAAATACCTATACAAAAGGAGATTGTTTATGGATAAAAAATTCTATTACAAAACCCCCGCACTTGTAGCAATGACTTTAGCAGGTACTACGCTCGTATCACATCAAGTTAATGCAGAAGAACAAACAACAAACAAAGAAAATAAAAACATCATTGAACAACATGATAATGCTAGTCAAATTCAAGATGAACAAAAAGAATTAAAAAGCCAATCTTTAAACGTTTCAGGTACGAAAGAATATAAAGATCCTTCTATCATTGATGAACCAAAACAAGAAGTGGTAAATACAGCTGATGCAACAGTACAACCTACTTCTAACGAAGATGAGCAAGACACTGAAGTTGCTCCTACTGAAGATAACTCTGAAGTTACAAACAACCAAGAAGTTGCTGATGACTCAGTTCAACCTACTTCTAATGAAGAAAATCAAGACACAAAAGTAGCTTCTGATGAAGATAACTCTGAAGTTACGAATAACGAAGAGGTTTCGGATGACTCAGCTCAATCTAATTCTAACCAAGTAGATCAAAACACTAATGTAGCTACTACTGAAAATAATACTGAAGTTACAAAGAACGAAGAGGTTTCGGATGACTCAGCACAAACTACTTCTAACGAAGAAGAGCAAAATTCTGATGTAGCTCCTACTGAAGATAATACTGAAGTTACAAACAACGAAGACGTTTCTAAAAATACAGCACAAACTGCTTCTAACGAAGAAGAGCAAAATTCTGAAGTAGCTTCGACTGAAGATAATACTGAAGTTACAAACAACCAAGAAGTTGCTGATGACTCAGTTCAACCTACTTCTAACGAAGATGAGCAAAATTCTGATGTAGCTCCTACTGAAGATAACTCTGATGTTACGAACAACGAAGAGATTTCTGAAGATATTACTCAAACTACTTCTAACGAAGAAGAGCAAAAATCTGATGTAGCTTCTTCTGAAGATAACTCTGAAGTTACGAATAACGAAGAGGTTTCTGAAGACACAGTTCAACCTACTTCTAACGAAGAAGAGCAAAACACTAATGTAACGTCTACTGAAGATAATACTGAAGTTACAAACAACGAAGAAGTTTCTGAAGACACAGTTCAACCTATTTCTACTAATGATGCTCAAAATACTGAAGCGGCTACTAGTACTCAAAACGACAAAGTTCAATTAGAAACTGCTAGTGTTCAACCACGAGTTAGCACTTTTGCATTTAGATCTGTAAGTAGTGCGCCTGTTGTTAAAAAAGCAGTAGCTACTACTAGTTCTTATAGTCCTACAGTAAGTTCATCAATAAATAGTCAAATTAGAAATAATAATTATGCAGTGCCGACATATGTTGAAGATTTTTCAAGTCATATTCCTAAAATTCCATATCGTAATGGTGTTGGTAAACCTGAAGGAATTATTGCACATGAAACTGCAAATCCTAATTCAACAATTCAAGGTGAAATTGCATATATGAAAAACAACTACGAAAGTGCTTTTGTACATGCCTTTGTAGATGATAATAATATTATTGAAGTTGCGCCAACTGATTACTTAGCTTGGGGTGCTGGTGGTGTCGCAAATGAACGATTTATACATGTTGAATTAGTTCGTGTATATGGTGGAGATCGTTTTGCTCGCTCTATTAACAATTATGCAGATTATATCGCAACTAACTTATCATATTATGGCTTACCATTTGATAGTGCTGAAAATGATGGTACTGGTACTTTATGGTCTCATGATGCCGTTTCAAGATATCTAGGTGGCACGGATCATAGTGATCCATATGGTTGGTTTGCAGAAAATAATTATACTTTTAATGAGCTTGTAGATTTAGTGCGTGAAAAATATTTATATAAAACAGGTAGCGCAACTCAACCTACTACTCCTGTAGTGTCTAAACCTAAGACGACTACACCTGTAGTGTCTAAGCCTAAAACTACTACTCCTGTAGTTTCTAAACCTAAAACGACTACACCTGTAACGTCTAAACCTAAGACTTCTACGCCTGTAGTTTCTAAGCCTAAAACGACTACACCTGTAACGTCTAAACCTAAGACTTCTACGCCTGTAGCGAGTCTTGCTAAAACAGTAGTTGTTAACTATAAAGGTAAAGTTAATACAAATGCATCAGGTGTCTATAGTTCAGTTTATGATACTAAAACAAAATCAGCTGCTAACAAAGTTGGTAAAACATTTAATATCGGTAAACAATCTAACTATAACAACCAAGTATATTATTTATTACAAGATAATAACGGTACACCTTTAGGTTGGGTGAAATCTAGTGATATTCAACTGCAAAATAATACTAAAGCAACTCCGAAACCTGTTGCTTCTAACACAGCGAAACCTAAAGCAACTCCGAAACCTGTTGCTTCTAATACAGCGAAACCTAAAGCAACTTCTAAACCTGTTGCTTCTAACGCAGTGAAACCTAAAGCAACTTCTAAACCTGTTGCTTCTAATACAGCGAAACCTAAAGCAACTTCTAAACCTGTTGCTTCTAAGACAACAAAGGCAAACGCAGTTGCTAAAACAGTTCGTGTTAACTATTTAGGTAAAGTTAATAAAAATATTTCTGGTGTATATACTTCTGTATATGATCAAAAAACTGTACCTGCAATCAACAAAGCAGGAAAAACATTCAAGATTGGTAAACAATCAACTTATAACAATCAAACATATTATCTACTTCAAGATAATAATGCTATTCCATTAGGATGGGTAAACGCTAAAGACATTCAATTGCAAAAAGTAACAACACAACCAAAAGTTGTTAATAAACCAACTGTCGCTCAACCTAAAAAGACTAATGCTATAAAATCAAGTGCTGTTAACAATCAACCTATTGTCTTAAAAGAGAACTATCAAAATTACTTAATTTTTGATAACAGTGGATATTTCTATAGTGAACCTTCAGTATCTAAAAAGACATTACTTGGTTCATTACAAAACTACCAATATTCATACTTTAAAGTGATTACATCTCAAAAAGTTGGTAATGAATTATGGTATAAAGGTTTATTAAATGGTAAAACTGTATGGATTAATGCTAAGTATTTACAACTCGCTACAGAATCAACAAATATTTCAACTAGCCCATACACGTTAGATCAAGCTGTTGATATTCAAATGGCATTAAGAAATGGTACTGAACCTAAAAAAGTATTAGCAAGTGGTATTAGAAATGCTACGAGAGCTGAAGTTAAAGATGCAATGGATACAAGTAAGTATGTAAACGATCCAGTTCAAAAATATCAATTTTTAGACTTAAACAAATCTCAAAATATTTCAGTAACTAAACTAAATGACTTGTTACGTGGAAAAGGAATTCTTGAAAATCAAGGTAGTGCCTTTAGCCAAGCTGCAAAAGCAGTAGGTATTAATGAAATTTATTTAATTTCACATGCATTATTAGAAACTGGTAACGGTACAAGTGATTTAGCTAACGGTGGAGCAATTGACCAAAATGGTAATGTTGATTTAAATGCACAAACAAAATATTATAATATGTTTGGTGTTGGCGCTATTGATAAAAATGCATTATACGGCGGAATTAAATATGCTCAACAAGCAGGATGGAACACACCTGAAAAAGCAATCCTAGGTGGTGCTCAATTTATAGCTAATAATTACATTAAATCAGGACAAAACACACTTTATAAAATGAGATTTAATCCACAAAATCCAGGGGTTCATCAATATGCAACAGGCATAGACTTCGCTAAGTCTAATGCAAAACGAATTAGCGACTTCTATCAACAGATTCAAACAGACGGTCAATATTACGATGTCGACCAATATAAAGCATAATATTAAAGTAAAAACCAATGCCTTTAATAAGGCATTGGTTTGATTTTATAGTGTTAACGAAATAAAATTATTTGTACTTTTGAAAAATTTAATTTATAATCTACATTTCAAGCAAATTGTAGATTATCGTTTTAGGAGAGCACTTTTCATGGCAAACGAAAAAGAAAGAGACCATTATTTTGATAACGCACGATTTTTCTTAATTGTGCTAGTTGTATTCGGTCATTTAACAAGATCTTATGTTAATGAAAGTCATATTTTCAAAGCACTATATATGTTTATTTATAGTTTCCATATGCCAGCATTCGTACTGATATCAGGATTCTTTGCTAAAGGCGTAGGAAAACCAGGTTACATAAAAAAAATTACTATCAAACTGTTACTACCCTATTTAATATTCCAATTATTTTATGGTTTATATTACTACTATATTGATAGAGACGATACATTAAATATTAGTCCCTTCGATCCACAATGGGCAATGTGGTTCTTAGTAAGTTTATTCTCATGGCATATTATTTTGCACTTTGTGAGAAACTTCAATCCATATATCACATTTACAGTAGCAATATTATTAGGTTTAGTTGTCGGTTATTTTGACTTTATTAATGCAAAACTTAGTCTATCAAGAACATTTGTATTCTTCCCAATTTTCCTATTAGGCTATTACATCAATAAAGAACAATCATTTATTTTAAGAAATAAAAAGCATATTTGGTTATCTTCCATTAGTTTAATTGTTATTTTCATTGCTTATTTACTAACTGATTATAACTTTGAATGGTTATTTGGTAGCAAACCTTACTCTGCACTTGAAGGCGATGTAGACGTTTATAGTGCATTAAAAAGATTATTCATATATGTTGTCATTTTCGTTTCAACATTTAGTTTCTTAAACTTAATACCAGAACGTAAATTACCATTAACTTATATTGGTTCAAGAACAATGTTTATTTATTTACTACACGGACTTTTCGTAGGTCTATTCCGTTCAAAAGAATGGGATCAAATGTTATTAGACCAACCTTATGTTTGGGTTGCAATCATTCTTATAACAATTGCTATTGTTTACTTCTTTAGTAGCGATCTTGTAAGACATTACGCAAATCCTGTTGTTAACATTAAAAAGCCACCAAAAAAGAAAAAATAAATATAGAAAAGCCAATCCTTTGAGTACATAACTTAAGGATTGGCTTTTTTGTTTATCTAATTAATGTTGCATACGATATCGTTCCGATAAATTTATCTTCACTATTTAATAAATAGGCTGGTATTTGTACATGTTTATGTGTAATGGGCGCTAACTCATGATTGTTATTATAAAGATTTTCTAATACTTCATAGCTCGCACTTAATAAGTATGTTAAATAATCTACCCACTCTTGCGTATACGGTGTATCTGACTGAATAAATAATATTGGATTCTCTTTTTTAGACGTTGGTTGCATAAAATCAGAAACAAATTTTCTTTCGTCTAACGATAGTTCTTCTTTCACTTTAAATTTAATATGAAATTGCGCATTCTTAATAAGCCGATTATCTTGCCCGAAATAATATCGATGAAAATGTGGTAATTGAGCTTCCGCTCTACAAATATGTATTGAATCTTCTTCAAATGAAACCATCCATTGTTCTTCATTATTTTGTATCAATACAAATGTTGGATGTGGTAACCAATCAAAAATATTTAAAGATAATAGTAACTTTAATCGTTGATTCATATTAGCTAAATTCACCATATAAACATCCCCTATTATTGTAATGTTTCCCTTATTGTAATACGTTTTCTAAATTTTTGCTATATTCATTTATTTGTATGCTTTTTAAAGTTATAATTAAACTATCGTTTTGAAGAGGTGAAAAAAATGCAATTACCATTAAATAAATTTGCATCTCAACTTCAAGTGTCTGGTATTAGAGCGATATCTAACCGTATACCTGAAATTGATGATGTGATTAACTTAACAGTTGGTCAACCCGATTTTCCTGTACCAACAAGTGTTAAAGATGCAATGAAAGATGCAATTGATCATAACTTTACATCTTATTCTCATAATGCTGGTTTACCAGAATTGCGAAAAATCGTTGCACAATATTATAAAAATCGCTTCAATGCTTCATTTGAAACAGATGAAATCCTCATCACTAATGGTGCAAGCGAAGCATTAGACACAACTTTAAGAGGAATTCTTGAACATGGCGATGAAGTATTAATTCCTTCACCAGTATATGCTGGGTATGTCCCCCTTATCGAACTGTTAGGTGCTAAGCCTATATACATAGATACTACCCAAACTGGCCTTAAAATAACGCCTGAATTAGTTAAATCTCATATTACTGATAAGACAAAAGCTATCTTGCTAAATTATCCTAATAACCCTACTGGTATTACGTTGAATAAACAAGAAGTAGAAGCACTTGTTGATGTATTTAAAGATTACCCTATTTATGTAGTCAGCGATGAGATTTATGCTGAGAATACATTTAATCAAACGCATACATCTTTCGCTTCATATGACGCAATCAAAGATCAATGTATTTTACTAGGTGGCTTGAGTAAATCTCATTCAATGACTGGCCTTAGAATTGGCTTTTTATTAGGACCACAATATGTTATGAAACAATTAACATTTGTACATGCCTATAATTGTATTTGTGCGAATGTACCGAGCCAATATGCTGCAATTGAAGCATTAACAAATGCAATTGATTCACCTAAAGAAATGAATAAAGCATATATAGAACGTAGAGATTATGTATACAAGCGATTAATTGAAATCGGCTTTAAATTAAATGAAAAACCTCAAGGTGCATTTTATATTTTTCCACAAATTTCACATTTCGGAATGGATGATTATGAATTCTGTATGAAAGCACTTGAAGATTACCATGTCGCGATTGTACCTGGTTCAGCTTTCACCCATATTGGCAAAGGCTATATTAGAATTTCATATGCTTACAATATAGATGCACTTGAAGAAGGACTGAATAGATTAGAAAGAATGATTCAAGAACTATTTTAAAGGGGCTAGAACACAATGGATTTATTATGGCAAACGTTTGAAGATAGAAGTCATTTACTTAAAAGTTTAGTCAGACATCAATCTATAACACATTCAGAAGGAGAAAAGACTTTTCCTTACTTTTTAAGAGATCAATACTTAAAGTTAGATTATTTTAAGCGTAATGCTCATCAAGTTATGCTGCAACCGACTGGGGATGGTCGTCATGCAGTTCTTGCATATTACAAAGCACCACAATCTAAAAAAACGCTCGTTTGTATAAGTCATTTTGATACGGTAGGTATCGATGATTATAGCGAATATAAAGATGATGCTTTTGATATGGATAAAATTACAGAGAAATTTCGACAAGATATGAAATACTTAACGCCTGATGCTAAAAAAGATATCCAAACGCACAATTATTTATTCGGACGTGGTTCAATGGATATGAAACCAGGTCTTATGATACATATGTCTCTGATAGAAAAAGCAATACATGAATCATGGGATATTAGCATAATCGTTGTTTCAGTACCTGATGAAGAAGTTGAATCTAAAGGTATGCATGCTGCCGTTCAAAAGCTCAATCAAATTCGTAAAGAAGACCATTTAGATATAGCTTTACATTTAAACAGTGAACCTACTTTTTCACAAGCAGAGAATGACCCAAATCATTATGTTTATTCAGGTACAATAGGCAAAATCATGCCTTCAGTATTATGCTATGGTAAAGAAACTCATGTTGGACAACCATTGAATGGTATTAGTTCGAACTACATACAAAGCTTTATTAATAGCAAAATGGAATACTGTACTTTGTTTAAGGAAACATATAAAGATGAAACGACGCCACTTCCTGTCTCTCTCATGAGTAGAGATATTAAAGATCATTATGATGTTCAAACACCATTTAGAACTGTTTCATTATATAATGTATTCTTATTTAACAGAAATGCAGAACAAGCTTTTAAAATTTTTAATGATGTCGTTAAAGATGCCATTCACAATTGTGAAAAAGCATACCAAGAAACATTAAAATCCGAGGGCTTTGATAAAAAGTTATCAATTAATATCTTATCTTTCAAAGAATTAAAAGCACTTGCAATAAAAGAGTATGGTGAAAGTAAAATTAATCAAATCATTGAACAAATTGTTCATGAAATTCCTGATGAAAGAGCACAATCTATAGAAATAACAGATCGATTTATGCATATGTTAAAAGGTTTAGGACCAAGTGTTGTGACATTTTTTGCACCACCTTATTACCCTGCTGCGCACTCTTCTGAAGATCCATTTATTGATGAAATCGTCCAAACTGTTAGTGAGACATCTTTAAAACAGTTTGATAGAGTGTCAAAAAGGCAATATTTCTTTAATGGTATTAGCGATCTGAGTTATGCCAAATATAGACAAGACGATTTAGGATTTGAAAGCTATATTGAGCAAACACCTGTGTTTAATCAATCATACTTTATACCATTTAAAGATATACAAGAAATAAGTGCACCAGTTATTAATATTGGACCTATCGGTAAAGATGCTCATCAAGTAACAGAACGCATCAATATGAAAAGTGCGTTTGAAGAAATACCTACTATTATCGAGCAAGTTATAAGAAAACATTTATTATAAAAATAAGAGTTTGGGACAGAAATGTTCTAGACTCTTTTTCATATTTTCAGAAATATAGTGCTGAACATTGCAAGTGAGGTGTGACTAGCAATGTTGGAGGTCTGAATATTGCAAGTGAGGTGCGACAAGCAATGTTGGAGGACCTTGTATTTATCAAGACTAACCAAACAAGATAAACATACTAAGATTAGCTGTGAAGAAATCTATGACGATAGATTTTTTCACAGCTATTTTTTATAGTTGTAGAGAGAAG
>NZ_JAJNIR010000020.1:0-45624 GCF_022385935.1 Mammaliicoccus sp. J-M41
GCTCTCTTCTCATAAAAAGACCACCTACTTTCTTAATTTTAACAATACTTCTCTTTAAAGAAGTTGTCCAATTAAGTGTAGACGGTCCAATATAGTCAAACTGATTTTCTATTGTGGTCTGAAAAGAAGATGGTTTCATGTTTCTCACCCCCTTTCTGTCTAGGAAAGGAAGTGAGCCTTGCTCGTTTATCTCCTTTCACTCTTAGTCCCAATGTGAAAGGGGGATTTGTTGCATTACTGATAAATAAACTTTGTAAAAAAGTTCTGAATAGCCAAAAAAGCATATAAACAGATTTATTTCTCTGTTTACATGCTTCTGTTATTCTATCTATATGATTTATAAAACCACATTGGTGGACGTACTTATCTATTGCAGATAGACGACTTTTTTTGACAAGAACCCAATGTAAGGAAATTTATTGTATATGATGTACTTCATGGCGACGTTGACCTCCAACAAACCGCCATTTGGAAGTAATATACAATATTTTAACAGCGTAAATAGCACTACCATATAACGGTTTTTTTTATTGGCGTTTAGTAGTGCTTTTTATTAAATATAAACCTATAAACCATATAACACGTTTTTCTATACCTGTTTTTAATTCAGTAGGAACAATAAAATGTATAGAGGTGGTCTACTATGCGTAAAAAAGAAGATAAATATGATTTTAGAGCCTTTGGTTTAGCCATTAAAGAAGCTCGATTGAAACGAGGTTTAACTCGTGAACAAGTGGGAGCATTGATTGAAATTGACCCACGGTACTTAACTAATATTGAAAATAAAGGGCAACACCCCAGCATACAAGTTCTTTATGACCTTGTATCGTTACTTCATGTTTCCGTTGATGAATTTTTCTTACCTGCTAATAACTTGGTAAAAAGCACCCGACGATTACAGATAGAGAAATACATGGATAGCTTTACAGACAAAGAACTATCCTTAATGGAATCTTTAGCCAGCGGTATCAACGAAGCAAGAAACATCGAAGACTAATTAAAAGAATCCATACATAACGGAAAGAGCCGATAAAATGAGATTGTATTAATCTCATTTTATCGGCTCTGCGTCTTTGCGTCTGGCTCTGTAATCACAGTTACTTTGAACTGCTTTATTTCAATTAAATTTTCTTGTCTGCATTTCGGACAATAGAGGGGGAATTTTTTTAATTCAGTATCTTCCCTTATCTTTAATCGTGTTTTATTTCCACATACAGGACACAATATCCACTTGTAGTTTATAATAACTATCTCCTCCTTTACACTTTAATTCAAATCTTTATTAAAAAATATTTCATCTTATTTAACAAGAAACCATATTTATATAACAACATAAAATACACTAAGTTATTTTATTGAACATATATCGTACTTTATCTATCCGACTATTTGGACGACGGGGCTGGCAAACAGGTTCACCGGTAGTAACATGGTACCCTTTTAACTCTGTTAAACAAACACTACGTCCATTTGTAAAGAAAGTTAAATCACTACGATATTCTTGAATACACCGAGCAGGGATTTCTCCACTAAGAATGACCTCATTATTTTTCAATTGAGTGTCTACGATGTTCGCACAATATTTAGGAGCATCGTTGTATGCTCGTGAAAGATATTCCTGTGGCGCATAAATTTTAAAACTAAGATATGGCTCTAACAATTCTGTTCCAGCTTTTTTTAAGACTTGTTCCAATACAATAGGAGCAAGCATCCGAAAATCTGCTGGGGTACTAACAGGGCTATAGTATAAGCCATACTTAAAACAGATTTTACAGTCCGTCACATTCCAACCATACAATCCTTGTTCACAGCCATAGCGTATCCCTTCCATAACTGCATTTTGAAATGATTGATTTAAGTATCCAAGAGAAACCGAGCTCTCATACTGCATTCCACTTCCCAACGGAAGCGGTGATACAGATAAACCAATGGAAGCCCAGAAAGGATTTGGCGGCACTTCGATGTGAATGGTATATTCTGCATTTTTTAACGGTCTCTCCATATAAATGACTGTAGGCTCTTTTAGTTCTATCTCCACATGATACTTTTCTTGCAACAGTGCACTAATCACTTCCATTTGTACTTTCCCTAAGAAAGAAAGTATAATTTCATGTGTCGTAGAATCCACGTAATATCGTAGAAGCGGATCACTATCTGAGATTTCCAAAAGGGCATCAAGCAACATTTCTCTCTGTTCAGGTTTACTCGGTTCAACAGTTGTTTGTAGTAGAGGGTGCGGATTTTCAATCTTTTTTCTCTGTGGCAATAGTTTTGTATCTCCAAGAACACTATTTAACTTCAAAAACTCATTTTGCAAAATAACAATTTCCCCGGAATAAGCCTTATCGATTTTACATAATTCACCATTTATTGAAGTATACATTTCTGTAATTTTTATTTTTTCCTTTTCCGATATTCTAACCGAATCTCGCAAATGCAGTACGCCACTATAAAGACGTATATATGCAAGACGTTGTCTTTTTTTTGTATATTCAATTTTGAAAACATTTCCGCAAAGTTCAGACTGACCTCGATGTGTTGATGAATAAAATTTATTCGTAATCACTTCTATAAGGTTATCAATCCCTATATTGTTTTTTGCACTTCCATGATAAAGAGGGAACAGAGAACAATTCTGAAATCTTATGCTTTCCTCTTGTTCGAGTTCCAATGCTTCTAATGATTTACCGGACATATATTTCTCTAAAAGGTCATCGTTTCCCTCTATTACCGTATCCCATTGTTCAGATTCGGTAAAGTTCGTCACACACATATTAGGATACAGTTCTACCTTCTGTTTGATTACAATTTCGGCAGAAAGTTTCTCTTTAATATCCTGATAAACCGTTGATAAATCAATTCCATTTTGGTCAATCTTATTGATAAAAAAGATTGTGGGAATCCCCATTTTCCTAAGTGCATGAAATAATATACGAGTTTGTGCTTGTACGCCATCTTTTGCAGAAATCAGTAGAATTGCCCCATCTAAAACTGATAATGAACGATATACTTCTGCTAAGAAATCCATATGTCCTGGCGTGTCTATGATGTTCACCTTCGTATTTTCCCACTGAAAAGAGGTTATTCCTGTCTGAATTGTAATTCCTCTCTGACGTTCTAAAAGCGTATTATCCGTCCTCGTTGTACCTTTGTCCACGCTTCCTAATTCTGTAATCGCTCCACTGTTATATAATAAGCTTTCTGTTAAGGTAGTTTTTCCCGCATCAACATGAGCTAAAACTCCAATATTAATAATTTTCATGTGATTTTCCTCCATTCAAAAGCCCAAAAGGGCATAAAAATCCCAGTGATAAATACTCTTATCACTGGGATTTTTATGCATAACCATAGGCATACAAAGCATACAGATATTCTCCGGATACTTTAGAATCACATGATAAAGGTATTCTTAAACTGGGTACAAAAAACTAAGCCCTCCTAAAAAAGGACATCCAATTATTTGTTCCCACTATCAAATTGACAGTTTATTTAAGAATACCTTGCCGCATATTTATTAACTCCTTTTAAATAGATACTTAAATAATAGCACGTAAGAGCATATTTGTAAAGGAATCTCCAATTTTTTATCAAAGAGAGTACGTGATTACAAAATAGCTGTAATAATGTACCAATATTTGTTATTCTATAATCTTCCAATTACTCCCGTTCTTTTCAAGTACCAAATCAAATTGAGATACCTGCGTTGCTTTGGTCTGCTGGTCGATATACTCCACTGTCAGCGATACCGTGACTTGATTATCCTTACGATTGTGAATAGGATTTACCAGTTCTTGAAAGATGTACTCTTTTCCGATTGGTTTTAATATCCCGTCATTCACATAGTAGGAAAGTTCACTGGCTGTCGCTGTAGGATAGAGCTTGAAGAACGTCGTTAAAAACTCATTGATTTCATTGGTTGTAATGGAATCAACCGTCCCCTCACTTTCAATGGCTTTTGGTTTATAACTTGATTTCTTAGGTATGTTGGTAATGGTCGGATTCTTAACCAGTACCATATTTCCAGAACCATCTACATAGACACTCACTATATAAGCAGAGTGGACGGTCTTTGTATTTTCTCCCTCTGTAATGAGCTGGTCTACACTGTAGGTTACATTAAACTCATTGTCGCCAGTTGGCTCTACCGTCCATATCTGAAATCCTCTTACAGAAGACGATACAGGAATATCTTTGCGTACTGTATCAACATTGAGAGCTTGAAGTTCATCTGTCAGATAGCCTTTTAGACTTTCCATTCGATTATCAATGGACTTATCGGATTGCTCCCATGAATAGTAGACTTTCGCAAAGTTCTCTACAAAATTTTCTACATGATGAGTATCAACGTATTCCTTTTCTATGATAGTTGTTTCGTGAATAGTATGAGTATCTATAGCTGTAAAGTGCTTGAATATCGCAAAGCTGAAACTAAGCCCTAAAAGTACCCACAAGGCAATCACAACCTTTTTATGAGGATTGACCTTATAGACACGAGGTTTCTTTTCCTTTGGTATCTGTTTTTCTTTATTCTGATTTTTTCTAAATTTCATCATTAAATCTTCCTTTCTCATTGTTTGATTCGTCCTGCTCCCACTAAATGCTGTTGCCAGTAGGGGCTTGTTAAGTCGGCATAACCGATTGGGTCGCCTGCATGAAACATACGGTTATTGCCAAGGTATATCCCAACATGAGTAATATAAGAGCCAGCGTTATAGGTAGAATGAAAGAAAACCAAATCGCCAGCTTGTGCTTCCGATAGTGGGATATGCTGGGTCACATCATATTGCTGTTGTGCGGTTCGTGGTAAGTTAATTCCAGCTTTTCCATACGTCCATTGTGTCAGTCCGCTACAATCAAAAGAAGTAGTCGGGGAAGCTCCACCGTAAACGTATCGCCAGCCCTCATATTTCAGTGCTTCGTCCATGATGGCTTGTACCGTATCATCATCAAACTCTGTTGTGACAAGATACTGCGTTACCAGTTGCACATAAAACATATTGCCATAGTTGTATCGCCAGCCCCCATTGATAGGTATGGCTATGGGATTGGGGTAAGACACTTTTTCGCCACCTGAATACTCTTTTGAGAAACTTTGAGCCAGTTCAAAGGTATATTTATTTCCACGATTAGCCACATACCCTAAGAAACCACCACCATAATTGTAGGACTGGATAACCGATTCTAAATCTACACTGAGCCTTTCGCTACTGGCTAATAATTCACTGAAATACTTCACACCTTGCTTAATGGATTCTTCTGTACTCAATGAATTAGGTGGAAGACCGAGGGATTCCGAGGACTGCATAACATCTTCCGCAGTACCGCCCGATTCCACCTGTATAATCGCAAGAAGTATGTTGACATATTCTTCAACGCCATATTCTTTGGCATATTTTTCTACCATAGGCTTATGAGCCAGCACTTCTGCGGAAACATTCACACCTCCATAATGAATATTGGAAATTCCGCTGTCCTGTTCATCTGAAAATAAAATGGCAACAAACAGAAGCAGTGAGAAGACCATCAAGAATAATTCAGAACCACCAATCACTAAAGTTTTCAACTTCATGGTTTCTTACCGACTTTCTTAATGGTGGCGGTTTTGATTGGTGGTCTACTTCTTGTATTTTGTAGTGGTACTCTTTGAACAGTAGACGGACGTTCTTTTGTGATTGGACGTTGTGAAGTTCTATCTGCTGTAGTGGTTGAAGTTGCTGGCTTTTGAACGGTTTTTTCTTGAACGGTATTGCCTTGGCGTTCCACTTTTGGACTTGAAAAATCGGACTTAACTGCTGGACGCTCTTGTTTGGCTTGTTGAGATTCCTTATATGAAGTCTGAATATTAGACTGTTTTGAGGTCTGTTCATCATGATATTGTTCTTGTCTTGTAGTCGGTCTTTCATGAACAGAAGAAGCAGGCTGTTTTTTCTGTTTGACCTGTTCCATTTCAGAGCGACGCTTCGCAATGGTTTTTCGCCTTTGTTCCTGCTGTTCCTTGCGTCCACTGGCTCTGTCCGCTTTGGTTTGAGAAATACTACTGGTTAAATCACGGACATTCTCTTTTACTTTGGATTTTCCTTGATATACTGCATATCTTGCATTGGTCGGCAAATCTTTAACCTGTTCTTTCAAACCACTAGCAGTGTCTACCATTCTGTCTTTGGTATCAGCTACTGTACCGATGGTTTGACCGATACGTTTTCCAAGTGTTGATTTTTCCTTTCCGTCTGGTCGGGAGTGATCTGCTTGTGTCCTTGCAGAACTCCCCGAACCCGACTGTCCTTTTTTACCTGTAACAATGGCAGACCCAGCCCCTAGAGTAGTCATGGAACGTCCAAGTTTCCGCTGTAGACGGTGCATGTGAGCGTGCATAAGCATACGAGGTTTTCTCATCACACGACTTCCCACACTTTGAGAATCGTTACTCTGTAGAGAAAACATACTCATTAAATCGCCCAGCTTGAAGTAGATTCCTGCAAAGGTCACAATCTGTAGAAAAGCAATCAAAAAGAACGGATAACCAGCCGATAAGGTATAGAGCATGGTTGAAATACTAAATGCTGTCGTAATAATCAATGTGATTCCAGCTCGTGTCAAAATGGTATTAAAGAGCTTTGTTATGGCTCGTTTTGACATACCATCAAATGATGGAATCATGCTTAAAATAAAGCTCACAGGCAGAAACATAGCATAGATGATAAAAAGTACCTGCGAGAAAATCATGATTCCTGTTAATAGGAATACAAATATGGAAATCCCAATATTGAAGACAAATAGGAAGAAGACTGTACCTAAACGGTTAATGGTCTTTGTAATGGTTAGATTGGTATTGCTTCTGTCTTCAATTTCTTCCGCAACAATTTTTTCTCTGTCTTCGCCATTGTTGGAATCTGGGCTGGTGGAGAGCAGGCTTTCCACACGGTCAATACCGATACTTTCAATGTCTGAACTGTTGTATTGAAGCAGTAGCCACGGTTGCTGAACCTGTATGGAAAACAGGCTATCTCTGATTAAGTCCACGCTGTCCTTGCCTTGACTATCGGAATGGGGCATGACAATCTTCGTGCCAAGTGATAAACTGGCATTACTGATGTCTGATGAAAAGTCATTGATTTTTTTAATGTAGTCGGGAGCGTAGGCAATAAAGGAAGCCGATAGGATAAACACCAGCACAAAATTCATAATGGCATGAATTGCCTTTGTGGTTTCTCTCTTTATCAGTCCCGTATAGGCAACATAAACCCCAAGAACCAAAATCAAGAGTAAGAGGAATCCAACATAGAAACCCTCTGTTGAAAATCCGTTTGCACTCACACCAGCTAAGGTCTGCATATTCTTACCAATGGAATCTGCTGTAGCGGAAATGAAGTCTAAGGAATAGGCTTCCTGTACTAAGTAACCTGTCGCATTGGAAACATACAAACTGATTGTCCAAATAAAATTGGTAATGGCATATAGTCCATACATGACCTGTTTTCCAATCCCGTCCGACCAGTTCCACGGAAGCCAGCCCCAGCTATTATCCACATAAAAATCCAGTTGATAGTTTTCAAGTGGGTATCGGCTGTATTCATTTGCCACATTGACCGTATCATCTACCAAGCCCGCAGCTTGAACCACCGTTCCCAGCATGGCTAAAAGAAAAATGGCAATCACAAGTGTGAAAGCCACTGTCATTGCCACTTTACCTAGACGTTTCAGCGTCCAGTTTGATTTTATTCTGTTTACTATTGATGGTTTCACATTTACACCTCTTTTCGCACAGGTGGTCTGGTATCAAAGGCATGGAGCAGTTCTTCAAATACAGGGTGGAACTGTATCACACCGACACGACCATATAAATCACTGATAAGGCATTGCCCGTTTTCCAAATCACGCAATCGCTTCTGATTGTTTTCGTCCTCTGGGTCTACACCAAAAAAGGCTAAGGTCTTTTTAATCTCGTTAAGGTCAGTGGAACGAAATGCAAATTTTAAGCCGAGGTTATTTTTCAGTTTTTCATCTAAGAGGTCGTCTGTATTTTGGGTCACGAAATATACCCCAGCGTTCATAGCACGACCAGCCCGAACCAGCTTCATAGATAGTGTTTTTCCTTGTGCTACCTGTAAAAAGCTCCATGCTTCGTCTAAATCTACAATCTTGAAAATGCTTCGGTCTGTATGGATAAAGTCTAAAGCAAAGGTACTAATGACAATCAGCATAGCAACGGATAAAAGCTCCATAGTGGTATATTCCTCAAAGGAAGTTTCCTTGTCGGGAAGTACCAAGTCCGCAACCTGTATAATGTTCAGTTGTTTTTCTAAGCTGATAGACTGCTCCACATAACCATTACTGAATAATAAATGTGCAAAGTCATAGTCTGTAAAACTTTCGATATGGTCGGCTATACTGGTACTTAGTGGCGTATTCTCAACCCGTAATTCCTCAATCACTTTCATCAACCCTCGTACTTCACTATTGGTTACTGCACGAATGGCTTTTCTAAGGATTGGGAAGCGTTCCCCATCACGAGAGGAAATCCCCGTAAGGAATGTCAGAATATCAATAGCCAGTGATTCAGAATCTTTGGGATTTTTCATAATCACATAAGGGTCAAGTAAGCCTTTGTTTTTCTCATCAGAAGTCAGAGTGACGATATTGATTTCATGGGAAATCTCTGGCAAGGTTTCTTTCCATCTGCCACGTTCTGCTTTTGGGTCTACAATCACTGCTTGTGCCCCATAAAGCACCGCATAATAGACGATAAGGTTATTCGCAAAGGATTTACCACCACCCAGCGAACCAACAAAAGCCGACGCTAACGCATTGGTTACTGAACCCTTAACCCCTTGACTGGCAAGAGCAGGTTTCAGATAGACATTGCGTCCAGTATCTAAGCTGTAGCCAACATAAATCCCCTCATTTTCCCCCAGCATTTGAGTAGCACCAAAACCTAAACCAGCGAGGAAATCAGAGGTCACGTATTGAATATAATCATTCATATAACGCTTGCTGGCAGGTAAAAATTCTTCATGTAAGCCGAGCATATCCCCAAATGGTCGTACCAGTTTTACGCTTAAATCGTCATAAAAATCTTTCACTTCATTACAACGACGTTTGAGTTCGTCAAGATCATTTGCTGATACCCTTACCACATAAGACAGCTTGTACATAGATTCCTTGCTTTGGTCTAAATTGGTTTCCAGCTCATTCACACTTTCCAGAGCTTCCGCCACATTGGAGCTGGTTTCATTATCACTTTGCCAAGCGTGGTTATCCAAGTCTTTCAGTTCTTTCTTTTTATTGCGGACAGTAGATAGGGCTTTACGATTCGCTACAATTTCCACATTCATTGACGTATCAATCGGGAATGTAAATTGCTGTTGCTGGTAGTAGAAGATTTCAGAGGACGGGAAGTCCAGTTCTCCGACAATGCTGTTAATGGTAAAGTAAGCTACATAGACGGTTTCATCTTCCTGCTGGATTTTCAAATATCGCTGTTTTTCTTCCACCAAACAGCGAGTAGGCTTAATCAAGTCATAGTATTTAATCAGCGTTTCATTATCCAGCTTTTTCTTTGATAGATGGTACTCATACTCTTCATAGGCAGTGCCTGTCTGTCCGTAAAGGTGTTCAATCAGATAGCCGAAGTCGTCCTTATCTAACCTGCGGATTTTGAAACGACGAGAGATTTTATTTTCTAAGAGCTTTTCCATCTTCTGAAAACGCAGGATTTCATCATTACTCATACTAACAAAATCGCCCATCAGCTTATGGTTCACATCATAGACAAAATCAGACAAAGCATTTTTTGCTTCAACGGTAAGACTTTTCATAGAAAACTCCTGATCGTTGAGAAGCAACTTAAAGCCGATAAAGAAACGGTAGTTCACTTGATTTTCGCCAATCATGGATATTAAAGCGTCTGTCTGTTGGTCGATTTTGTCATAGGCAACCGCTTTGAGCTTGCCAGTGACTTCATTTTTGGAACGCTCTTGTGCAGAACGTATGCTGGATTCTGTACTGATTTGTAAAGCATGAATTTTGCCATCACGATTTTGTGCGATAAGCTGTCTGAAAGAATCATGCACTTGTATTTTCTGTTCTGGACTTAGAAATGAGTAATTGTAAGGAACAAGCTCATAGTAAGCATAACATTCCCCGTCTTTATTCCAGACGAGATTGTTTTCAATGTATTTAATTGGATATGCCATAAAATTCACTCCTAACTGCTGTAATGGCTTCTTGTGGCTGGTTTCTGCCAAGCGTTACTTTTTTTCCTGCATAGGTCAGCTTTGGTCGCAGTGCATAAGCAATGACAGACTTCAAAAATCCATAAGGCTTTTTACCATCAAAAGTTTTTGTAGACATAAACCATGTGAAAGCCACAGGAATCCCAAAGTATTTGAGAAATGCTCCCTCTATCATGGAAAGAGGGGGCAAGTTGCCAAGTATCATCACTGCAAAGAGTGACACGACAAACCATGTCATTTGCGTAAAGGTTATGGGAAACGGAAGTCTAAAATCATTGATAGAATACAGTACCTTTTCCACAGACCAGATACTGGTATAGCTTCGTATTTTCTTCATGTAATCAATCCTTTCATAAAAAATAGGGGTAGCTGATTGAGCCACCCCGTAAAATAGAAAATCTGCCAGTAGTAATGTACCGACAGATTTAATAGACGATTTCAAAAATCCCATGATTGGTTGAGATAAACGTTCCTGAAAGGTCTAAATCCCGACCATAGGCTTGATAATCAATATAGTTTTGAAGACTAGCTGGTACTTCGCCTAAAGCACCCGTTTCTTCAATGTAGTAGCGTGCCACGTCATACATATCATCACAATCGGAATGAATGATAATATCCTCTTGATGTTCGCTTAGTTCTTCAATGCTTGAAAAATGAGTGAGCAGAGCAGATAGCTCCGATTGTAATTCTTCGGGTAATTCCGATACCATTTCCCATAGTCGATTGAGTTCGCCAATGGAAGTGTATTCGTCAACCGTAAAGGGTAACTCGTAGTCATGAATGGCGTATTCCTCATATTCATCATTCAAGCCGATTTTCTCTTTGACTTCCTCAAAGTCAATGGGAAAGGTAAACCACGCACCGACCAATTCGCCCTCATTGTATTTGCCTAAATTCGCAATATAGACTTGCATATCGTCCATATATTCACGTCCTTTCTTTGTAGAGATTCAAAAATCCCTACCGCACTTCGTTTGGTGTACCATTCCTTTGCGGAACATAAGAAAACCACTTATATTCCACAAAAGAACGGTTTTATTTAAGCACCAATAATGCGATTGAATAGCTCTAGTAAAATGTCTTTTACTCCAGCAGCGTTGAAGACTAAGCCAACCGCAATAATCGCAATAATTAAAAAGCCAATCAGTTTGCTAAACTCACGCTTGAAGCCAAGATACAAGCCAATCACAACGATTGCTAAAAGCACCAGTGATTGAGCGTTTGATAGAAACCAGTTATAAAGGTTTTGTCCAAAATTCATAAAAATGTTCTCCTCTCTATATTCAATGAATTTGTATTTGAGTTATTTTTTTGTTGTTATCACGTCCTGTTCTTTTACTGACTGTTGCTTCAAAATCTGCTTGTGTCGGTCTGTCAGTTTCGCATGGTCGAGAATGTCTTTTACAACCTGCGTCTGGTTGATTTCATCAAGTTTAATCGCAACCTTTAAGGTCGGGGCAACTTGATGAGATAGCCAGTTCAGCGTCCTTTGGAAGGAGTAAGGCTCTGGTTTTGTGGTTAGTTTTAATCGTTCACGATTGTTCCCAATAAACCAAGCCCATTCTTCATTCAGTTTCCAATCAGAACGAGGTTTGGAATCGTCTTTATCTACAAAACGGATATACCGATTGATAATTTTAAAGGCGGTATGCTCTGGATTGTCATAGACGAGTAAATCACGGACTGCATAATAGGCACGCTCATTTTTCAATCGAATCTCAAAACGGTTTTTTACTTCTGCGTCTTCAATGGGAATATCATTTTTCTTGTACTGCTCGTAGTCCTTTTCATAGATACAGAAATAAACTTCACTTTGTAATGAACCGATATAGAGGGTGTTTCCCATACATTCCTTTTCCTCTTTGCGTACCAGTTCGCCACTGCGATAGCTTTTAAAACTGCGGAAGACGGAGATACATTCTTCCTGTTGGCACTTTTCAGTGAGTACAGGGATATTTAAAATCCCTGTCTTATCGTTAATGGCAAGGTCAAGGCGTTTCATCACACCGCCAGCCACCAAAACGTCCATAAAGAACTCATACCAGCTTCTTTGTTGTGCCAGAAGATAGCTTTCAAATTGTCTGCACCCACGACCTTTCAATTCCACCAGAACTCCTTTGTCCAGTTCATGGGAGCAAAGGACGAATATGTCGCCTAAAGCATAATGCTCTGAATAAGAATAGAAACCATAGTCCTCATGAAGAAAATAGGACAGTTTCAGTTGTAAGATGTTTTCGACCACCTGCTGTACGTCTGTTGTCGGAAAGCGAATTCTTACATAATCAAACAGCATTTCAAGGGGAGCGTCGGGATTGAAGCGTTCCAGAGCTTCCCAAAGGGACTGCTGTAAATCCTCTGATGGCTTGACTTTTCCTGTTTCAATATCGCTTAGATACTGCCTTGTAATACCAGTCGCAACAGCTAAACGGTTTTGAGATAGTCCATAAGCCAAGCGTTTTTCTTTTAAATGCTGTAACCAAGTTTGTTCATTCAGTAAAAATCCCTCCAATCAAAAAGGCGTATGTCAACTTTTAAAGCCCATTTGACATACGCTGAAATTTTGTAAATCCCTTGTAACCAAAGGATTTTCTAATGTTTTTTTGACTGTTTCCTGTCGATTTGTACCCCCCTGTTAGATACGGGGGGTTAAGTGCTGGCGTGGCTATTGCCACACCAGCCAGCAAGATCAGTCCACACCTGCGACTTCCGCTTCGCACGTCGCCTGCGTGGACTGTCTGCTGTTGGATAACTTTTTAATTTCCTCCAAGAAATCATATCCTTTTGGTACAAGGGGAGTATAAAACTCTGATATGACACTTGTTCCTACATCAACATAGCCACGACCTTTGATTCGCTTTAAGAAGAAATCCTTTTGTACGTCACTGCCAAACATCATGCCATAGCCCATTTCAGACATACGACCTAAAGCCACTCTGAAATTAAACTGATCACGGATTCCGTCGCCTAAATATTTTGCGTCTGGACGTTGACAAGCCAGTATTAGAAAGAAGCCAGCTTGACGACCTAACATGACAATCTGTTTCAGCTTATTCATAACTGCGGTGTTTTCTTTTGTTCCCAGCATTTCCATGAAAGCGACGTATTCATCAAAGATTAAGAAGTGTGCCGGGAGACCTAAGTAAGCATAATTTTTGCCAGTCTTATAGTTCTTCATCTGCTTCATTTCCTCACTACGTTTCATCATTTCTTCATAGAATGTTTCAATGCAAGAAAGCAAGTCTTCTTTTCTATAGTAGACATTTGCCATCACAGAACCTAAGTCCGCAAGATCAGCATTTTTCGGGTCAAGAATATACAGTTTTGAATCTGTATGAAGCAAGGCTTCAATCAGTGTCAGTATAAAGTAAGTTTTACCGCCACCTGTACCACCAGCAATCAACATATGAGGGAGCTTATCATATTCCCACCATACGTTTTTCATTAAGCGAAGTTTACCATCTTTAGCTTCTACTTCATCAATAGAAATACGACTGGCTATGGTGTCATAGAGCAAAGTATATTCCACATAGGAATCCTTTAACTCTTTATCCGTCAGCTCACAGTACAAGCCACTCTCTAATTTCTTTTCCAAGTGTAAGAGTTGGTCTTGATATTTTCCCAGCGTGATTTCCACCCGTATCTGTATCAAGCCATTTTTAAGTCGATAATACATTTTAGGGAAGTAGGTTATCTTTTCCTTTGTACGACCAGCACTATCTTTAAAGAAACCCTCTGTTTTGACCTGTTCAGATTCATACCACTTGTTTTCAAGTATCATCTTTGCCAGTTTTTGACGGTGGTAAAGTTGTTTAACCGTATCATAGCGAACCCGTTTGAATACAAACGCTACCAGCAAGCAGATAAGAATTGCGACACTGAAACTGATAATTAAATAGGGAATGTCAATCTTATCTGCTTGTGATAGGTTAAAATCCTGCCAGTTGATCTGCTGGATTGTCTTCACATGAAACAGTCCGACAACCAGCAGGAAAACAGGCAGGAGTGACGCTATCGTAAAATGAAAGACTAAATCTTTACCAGATGGGCGAATCCTTTTACCACGCTGTTTCATGCGAAAAAGTCTCCTTTCTACCTAGCGACTATTTGTCTTGTGTCGGTTCTTTCTTTGCTTGTGGTTGAGCTTTGAATGAACTAGAATCCTTTGTCAGCACAATATCGTCTGCCTTGATATACCAGTCAACATCTGCTCCTTGATAGGTGGCAGTAGCAACGGTGTCCGCAATGGGATTGATAAGTTCCACCCGTGCGTTATAATCAAACTCTTTCAAAGGCACGCTGGCAGGAATACTTACTTGAATCATGCGTCCTTGTCCTTTGGATTTTAAGTCATAGGTACGTTCCTTGATTTCATCTGAAACCGACCCGTCTTCATTTTGGATTCTCACTTCACGACGTAGAGCAGAGAATTTCAATTCTCCAAAAGTCGTGTCTTTATCTAATACAATGCCATTTGCTAATCTCATCATTTTTCCTCTCTTTCTTTATTCTTTTATCATGTCGTCAGCATGTAAAAGGTAATTTGTAAAACCACGAGTGCCGATTTTGTAGCCCTCTGCGGTAATACGTGGATTGACTAACTTCACACGTTCCTCAAAGCCGAAATGTTTTTCGCCAGCTTCAGCAGGAAGCACCACCACAATATCATCTGCTCTTTGAACATCAGAATAGAGATTATAGCTTCTTGATAAGACAGTTAGCCGTCCGTTGATTCTTCGCTGAACGACTTTATCCTCGCCAGCAAATTCTAAATTGCCGAATGTTTTTTCCATGTTGGGAATCACAAATTTAAGTTCCATATTTTTACCTATCCTTTCTTTTTTATTGGCTGAATGAATGTTTGATGGTCTTAAAGAGTGGGGAACGACCTTTTGATTCTTGATTTTTTGTTTTCATAAGTTCACTTCCTTTCAAAATCGGGTAAAAAAATAGACACCTCATTTTTTGAAGTGTCTACCTATTAAATATTCAAATTTTATTGGAAGTATCTTTATATCTTCACTTTTCAAGGATAAATCGTCGTATCAAAGCTCATTCATAAGTAGTAAATTAGTAGTAAATTGAGTGGTTTTGACCTTGATAAAGTGTGATAAGTCCAGTTTTTATGCGGATAACTAGATTTTTATGCTATTTTTCTAGTAAACATATTGTATTTATCTTTATCATCTTTATCGTTTGACAACTCCAATTGCATTACTACTGATATGCCTATTACTGCACCAATTATTGTTGCTATATCTATTTTATTGAACAGAATTAGTTGAGTAATAATCATGAATATAATGATAAATATAACTGACGTCACACTATAAAACAATTTCTCCTTCATTCTTCTCAGCTCCCTAATTTAAATGGATTTTGAAGTTTACACCTTTTGTAGAGGGTATAATTTTAAAGGTTCCGTTATGAAATGTGATGCAATCCATAATGATCGTTGAACCGATACCGTGTCCTTCTTTGTTGTCTTTTGTTGTGTAATTTGAATGAAGCATGTGTTTCTCTGTCGTCTTACTTATGCCAACACCGTCATCTTTGTAGTTAATTTCTAAACCTTCATTTATATTCTTAATGTTGATTTCGATGTTTGGGTTACATTTGTTATGATCGATACTATTATCTATAAGGTTCATCATCATACGTTCAAAATATAGTTTATTGCCATAAAATTTTTGTTCTGTTAATTGATTGATAATTTCAAGTTTGTCGTATTGTATCGTTCTTCTCAGCTGCTTTAACGTTTCTGTAATATCGAATGATTCTTTATGAATGGTCATTTGATCTGTTTCGTATCTGAAGTTATTGTTTAAACTATCAATCAGCTCAGTCATATATGCAGCTTTATCTGAAATTAAAATCGCATATTTCTTAGTATCAATTTCTTCTGATGATAAGAGCTTGGCGTAACCATAAATAGATGTTAAAGGTGATTTTAAATCATGAGATAGTTGATTAAGCCATTTCTCGCGGTAGTAATTAATTTGATTTTGATAGATTTTATCTTCTGTCAGTTGTAAGTTTAAGCTTTCTACAGAATTATTAAGTTCTTTAAATAATTTTTTGCTTCTTTTGTTGTAGTGTTTAGAGCTTGGTTTAAACAATTTACCTTTAGAAAGATTTTCTATCCAATCGGTATAGAAGAATAATGGCTTAGAAAGTCTTTTAGAAATGATAAATGCGAAAATAATTACTAAAATCATGTTGAGTAAAAGTAACAATAAGTATGTTAATGCTAAAAATTTAAATGTCTTATTTTCTATGTCATTAAATTCATCTGTATATTGAACTTTATGATAAGCAGGATTATCTATAAATGTTAATTGATTATCCTTTTCGACATGATAATACTTATTATAATTATTGATATACAAGCTACTTATCAATTTTTTAGTATCAATTTCTTCTATTGAATATATGTGATGGTTGTGCGATTTTGGATAAATTAATATGACACTATAGTCATCACTACGAAATGGAATGGCTTGTGTATTGTATAAGTTTTCAACAAGTTTATTTTTCAAATTCATTTGTTTTTTAGGATAAAGGACATTGGCATCTTTATCGATAATATACAAATGAACATGATTGTCTTTTAATTTTTGTTTTAAATCATCACTCAGTTTATAGCCATTTTTTTTATTTGATATTGAAAAATCCATATAAAAATCATCAACTTCATCTAGATCTGAATAAGCAATTTTTATAACATTTGTAAAGAAAAGCCATATGCCAATAACACCTATAATAAAAGTAATCGTAAGAAAAATAAAAATGTATTTCGTGAATTTCCATGTGAATCTTTTATTCATTTCATTAACCTCTATATATGTAACCTTTTCCTCGAACTGTCTGTATAAGTTGAGGGTTGTTTGGGTCAACTTCTATTTTTTTGCGTAATGTTCGAATGTGAACCATTAATGTATTGTCATCCACACTGACTGAATAACCCCATACGCGTTCGTATATTTGACTCTTCGTCAAAACTTGGTTTTTATTTTTAATAAAATAAGCGAGAAGGTCATATTCTCTTGATGTCAGATTAGCTTTTTTATTATTTGTAATGACATCAGTTGTATCTAGATTGACTTTCAAGTTCTTATTGTGATGCGTATTGATATTTTTAATATGTACAGAGACGCGATAAGCAAGTTCAATAGGATCAAATGGTTTCTTCACATAATCTACGGCACCATTTTCAAACCCTTTATAAACATCTAAATCAGAATCTTTCGCTGTAACGATAATCAGTTTAGTATCTTCATGTTTAATATATTTCACGAGTTCATAGCCGTTTTCTGATTTTAAGTTTAAATCAAGCAACACGACATCAAAGAGATGGGCTTTTAATTTTGCTTCAGCTTCTGGTTTGTCACTTGCTAAATATATGTCACCTAATTGTTTATTAGATAAGGATATTTTTATCAATGTTTGTATATCTAAATCATCTTCTACTATTAATATTTTGGCAGTCATTTTTACACCTCTATATTATTGTATATTTTCATTTTATATGTATCTAGACGTATATGTAAAATTAAGTCAGATTTAAGGTTTATATAAGTCAGATTTTATTTTAACTTGTTAATATAATATGTGAGGTGAATAGAATGAACAGAATAGAAGTTGCTGATGCACTAAGGGGATTTAGTTTATTTGGCATATTTATGGCCAATTTATTAATTTTTCAATTTGGTTTAACAGGGCAATTATACATAGATCAGTATCATTTAAGTGGTTTGAATCAAACAATTTATCATATTATCAAGATTATATTTGAAGGCAGCTTTATGCCCATATTTGCGATTTTATTTGGTTTTTCTTTAGATAAGCTCTATCAATCTATGAAAAGTAAACAAGTTAAACGTCCAAGAATTAAGCTGTTAAGAAGAGCTATATTCTTATTAATATTAGGTAGTTTACATGCTTATTTTATATGGGAAGGAGATATCTTATTTGGTTATGCACTATCGATGTTAATCGTGATTCCATTCATTTCATTGAATCGTAAATTTTTTAAATGGGTGACGATTATTGGATTTGGGTTCATATTAGCAATGTCAGTTGTTTCTTTATTTGATACTTCAGGTCCTATTATAGAAACGAGTGATAAAGTTTCGTATGTGCATGAAGTTAAAACGTTATTTAGTGAAGGTAGTTATTGGGATATTCGTGAAGCGGATGCTAATATTCAAGATCCGAAATTCATGCAATTAAAAGCAATGCTTGGCGATAATATAGGGTGGTTATTTGTAATGATTCTGTTTATAGAAGTTCCATATTTTACTTTAGGTATATGTTTATCAAAATATAAATGGTTTGAAAAACGTATTAAAGATCAACACATTTCAAAATGGTTTATATATTTAATACCGGTATCGATATTAGGGAAGTCTTCTTATTTATGGTTATCGAATGAAAATGTGACAGATAACATAGCTATAATATTTGGTATATCGCTGGCCATTGGTTTTATTTGTTTATTTAAATACTTATATCAAACGTATCAACAAAACGTAATATTTAGAGGGTTTGAAAGTCTCGGTAAAATGTCGTTATCGATGTATATTTTACAAAGTATAATCGGAACACTCATTCTATATGGCTATGGATTAGGATTCTTTGGTAAAGATATACTCATAGTGACATCGTTTAGTTTTATGTTAATTTATGTATTACAAATGATTTTTGCAACATGGTATCAAAAGCATTTGCGATATGGTCCGCTAGAATATATACTTCGTATGTTTACACATTGGAAAATTAAAGTAGGGAAGAGGAGATGAAATAATAATGATTGAAACAGTTAAGAAAGTCGCACGCATATTATTTGTCGTATTTTCAGGACTATTAGTCGCAAGATATGTCATTCAGCAGCTTAATCAATTTACTGATATGCATTTAAGTTGGTTCTATTTAGAACGTGTGCCATATAGTTTCATTATCATTGTTATTTTATATTTCATCTGCATTGTCGTTTATAGTTCATTGCGTACATATGAACAAAGAGATTAGTTTAAGTATATAAAGAGAGGGAGCTGGACGTATTGTCCAGCTCCCATTTTTGTTTGCTATTCTTTTGGTTTAATAGATTTAACATTTTTAAATCCGCTTTTCATACTTGCAAGGTGTTCCATGAAATCGTGCCACTCTGTACCAGCTTCTTCAAACGTTTGCTGTAATAATTCATTTTGTGCTTGGTTCAATTTATGAACTAATGCACTACCTTCTTCAGTAGGGTATAAATGTTTCACACGTCTATCGTTATCAGAGTCTACATATCTAATTAATTTTTTCTCTTTTAATTTTTTTAATGAAGCGTGAGAAGCTTGTTTTGATATTTCAAGTGTATCTAATAAATCTTTAATTGTTATACCTGGCATTTGATCTATAAAAAATAAAAATCTATGATGTTGTCTGTTCATGCCATGATTTTTAATAATATCGTCAGCTGTATTGATAAATGTTTTGTATGCGAAATAAAAAAGCATATGATCATAATTGTTTTTATTATCCATCGTGTCGACTCCTTTTCAACTATTATAAAGGATAGTTGTTAAAAATTCATTTTTAGGTCAATGATGTTGACTTAATTTTGAAGTAGGTATATACTAAGAATTGTTATAGGGATTATTAAACATTTGATATTTAATCAAAGGTTTATTTTTTACATTAATAGGTCAACTGTATTGACTTAAATTGATTCGTAAAAATAGAAAAGGAGAATCGGATATGCAAAAACGTGTTGGGGAATATTTAATGGATTCATTAAGTACAGTCGGGGTAGAAAAAGTATTTGGTGTTCCTGGAGATTTTAATTTAGCATTTTTAGACGATATTGTAAGTAGAGACGATATGGAATGGGTAGGCAATACGAATGAATTAAATGCAAGTTACGCTGCAGATGGTTATGCAAGAATGAATGGTATTAGTGCAATGGTCACTACATTTGGCGTTGGTGAACTAAGTGCAGTTAATGGAATTGCCGGATCATATGCAGAACGCGTGCCAGTGATAGCTATTACAGGTGCACCAACAACAGTTGTTGAAGAAGCGGGTAAATATGTTCACCATTCATTAGGTGAAGGTAAGTTTGATAGTTATAGAAAAATGTTTAAAGAAATCACAACAGCTCAAGGTTATATTACAGTAGAAAATGCTCAGACTGAAATTCCAAGATTAATTAATGCAGCATTAGCTGAAAAAAGACCTGTTCATATACATTTACCAATCGATGTAGCTCAAGCAGAAATTGAAGTTGAAGAAGACTTCAAACCAGCTGACGTGATCAATCAAGATGTTTCTCATTACATTGAAATGGTACAACAAAAATTAAAAACAGCTCAGCAACCAGTTATCATTACAGGACATGAAATTAATAGTTTTAAATTACATGATGAATTAGAACGCTTTGTAGAACAAACTCAAATTCCAGTTGCACAACTTTCTTTAGGTAAAGGTGCATTTAATGAAGAAAGTCGTTATTATATGGGCATTTATGATGGTAGTATTGCAGAAGAAGAAATTAGAAATTATGTAGATAACAGTGATGCTATTTTAAATATTGGTGCTAAATTAACAGATTCAGCAACTGCAGGTTATTCATATGGATTTGATATTGATGATGTCGTAATGATCAATCACTTAGATTTCAAATTAAATGATACAACTTCATCAGAATATACATTACCAAGTTTAATGAACGGATTACTTGATATTGAATTTAAAAATGCAGCATATTTCCCAGAAAATAATCGTCCTGAAAAAGGTGATTACACAGTTGATAATGCGCCACTTACACAAGAAACTTACTTTAAAATGATGCAAGACTTTATCGGATTAGATGATATCATCTTAGCAGAACAAGGTACTTCATTCTTCGGTGCGTATGACCTTAACTTATACAAAGAAAATACATTTATTGGACAACCATTATGGGGATCAATCGGTTATACATTGCCAGCAACAACCGGTACACAAATGTCTAATTTATATAGAAGAAATATATTATTAATCGGTGATGGTTCATTACAATTAACAGCACAAGATATATCAACAATGATTAGAAACGACCTTAAACCTGTTATTTTTGTTATTAATAATGATGGATACACAGTTGAAAGAAAAATCCACGGTGAACACCAAGTATATAATGATATTCAAATGTGGGACTACAAAATGTTACCAGCCGTATTTGGCGGTAAAGATACAGTAGCCGTTCATGACGTAGAAACATCTGCCGATTTAGAAAATGTATTCTTAAAAATTAACAACGAACCAAATCAAATGCATTTCATAGAAGTTAAAATGGGCGTATCAGACGCACCAGAAAAACTAGACGCAATCGGACAAGCATTCTCTAAACAAAATAGTTAATACAAAACCCCCTAAACCATTAATCATGGATTAGGGGGATTTTTTATGTGAAGAGGATGGAGAAGGGTTATATGGGTGTAGCAATTTCTTCCACCAATTTATTTAATTCTAGAATGTTATTCTTACAAGTTGATTTCAGTTGTTTTCTGGAAGAATTAATACCATCATCTACATATGCTTTTGCGGCATCACTCCATGTAGCTCTACCACATAATACACCATTAAACTTAGATCCTGACTTATATGCGAAGTTTAATGTATCTAAAAATAATTGTGACGACACTCCAGCACTTAAGAATATAAAAGGTAGGTTGGTAGCATTAGATTGTTCCAGGAAGAATTCAGCAGCTTCTTCTTTTGTATAAATATATTCATTCTTAGCATATCCCTCTACAAAGTTCATATTAACCGGAACTTCTACTTTTAGTACATCTACATTAAATCTTGATTCACTGTAAAGACGCATGGCATTAATCACTTTATGTGGCTTTATCTTAGCAAACTCAATTCCTTTTTCATCACCAATAGAGTCATCATATGTTAAGATTTCTAGGAAAAAAGGTAATGATTCTGATACACATTCACTACCAACTCTCTCTACAAAAGCTTCTTTTTGACTATTTATTTCATCTGACTCATTAATGTCTACATAGATTAGTAGTTTGATAGCATCTGCACCTTTAGATTTTAAGTTTTTTACTGAACAATTTGGAATTAAGTCAGGGATTCTTCCTGGTGTTTTTTTATCATAACCTGTTTTTTCATATGCCATAATTAAACCACAATTTGCATCTCTTATATTAGCTGCTTCTATACCAAATTCAGGATCTAATAATATAGACGATGCATAAGGTGTTAATTCATTCGAGACCAATTCTTTAAAATTAGATATTTCAGTATATGAAATGTTTTCGCCCATCATTCTTTTTAAAGCACCTCTTTGGTCTATAGCTAATGCAGTAATAATACCATTATTGTTAGTTAGTTTTTTTAAGGATTTCATTTCTTATTCACTCCACTTAATAGATTTACGATTTCTTCTATTGAATTTGAAGATATTAGTTGATTTGTAAATTCTTTGTCCATTAATTTTCTAGATAGGTTAGCTAAAATATTTAAATGTTCCTCACCATTATTTTCTGGTACTAATATACTTATTAAGAAATTAGTAGGCTTCTCATCTAAAGATGGCCATTCAATTTCATTATCCATTTTAATTACAATTAGACTTGACGTACTTATTGATTTATCTGATACATGAGGTATAGCTATACCATTCTCCATACCAGTACTACTTTCTGCTTCGCGAGCTTTCAAACCTGCAAAGACTGAATTGAAATTATCTGAAACATTTGTTTCAACTGATTGTTGGGCAATAAACTCTAAAGCACTTTCTTTGTTATTGAAAGATTTATTTAAGAAAACTCGTTTACTGTCTACTAAGTTGTTAGTAGATTTGATTTTAGACTGTTCATCAGACTCATTACTTTTAGTAACATATCTTTTTTGTTCGATTGACATTAATATTCCAGCAACAAGAGCACCAATGATTATTGATACTACCCAGAAAATTGGATGAGTAACTACAGGTAATACTATAAATCCACCATGTGGAGCTGGAACTTCAACTTTCAACATATATGTGAGTATTGCAGCTATAGACGAGCCCACCATAAGTATTGGGATAATAATAAATGGTCGTTTAGCAGCAAATGGAATCGCACCTTCAGTGATATGTGTTGAACCAAGTAAAAAGTTGACTAATCCAGCACTCGTCTCAGATTGACTGTAATATTTTCTAGATAATAATACTGAGAATCCAGTTGCTAATGAAGGGACTATACACGCAGCTGATACTCCAGCCATGAAAAGATGATTACCTTGTGCTAATAGAGCAGTACCTGTTACATACGCTGCTTTATTAACTGGTCCACCCATATCAAATGCACACATTATACCGACAATTAAACCTAAAATTATTGGATTTGAGTCTTGGAAACCTGCTAAAAAGTTCATCATACCTTTATTAATAAATTCCATAGGTATTGATAAATACCACATGATAAAGCCTGCAATAAAAATACCCAAAACAGGTAGTAAAAATATTGCTTTCAAACCATCTAGTGATTTAGGTAAATTTTTTAGAGATTTTTGTAATAATAATACGATGCCACCAGCTAAGAAACCTCCTGCAATACCTCCTAGAAAGCCTGTACCATTTGTATCAGCTATCATACCAACGATAAAACCTATAACTAGACCTGGCCTATTGGCTATTGATTGTGCTATATATGCACTAAGTATAGGAACCATTAGTCCCATAGCTAAGCCGCCTATTGTATTCATTTGTTCAGCGATTACATTATATTGATCAGATTTTGGATCAGCAGAGTATATGCCAAACATGAATGATATAGCAGTCATAACACCTCCTGCTACTACGAAAGGAAGCATATGCGAAACACCATTCATTAAATGAACATATATTTTATGCCACATATTAGAAGAAGTATTTTCTTGATGCTCAGAATTATCTAATTGATTATTCGTAGATTGATAAATTGACACATCACCTGAAATAGCTTGATCGAGTAACTGATTTGCTTGCTTAATACCTTTAGATACTGAAACATTAATAACTTTCTTCCCTTTGAATCTGTCGATATTTACATTTTTATCAGCTGCAATAATAATGACTTCTGCTTCGTCAATTTCTTTTTTACTAAATTCATTTTCAGTTCCTCTTTGTCCATGCGTTTCTACTTTAATTGTTACATTTTTATTTTTAGCAGCATTTTCTAGTGCTTCAGCTGCCATGAAAGTATGTGCTATTCCCGTTGGACATCCTGTAACTCCTAAAAATTGATATTTCATTAATATCACCCCTGTTTAGTAACGTTTAATGTTGAAATTTGAATCTCTTTCAATAATTCTTTGGTATCGCTAAAATCTGTGAGTCCTGATTTAAATGCCGTAGAAGAACCGGCAACAACAGCTTTTTTGAGAGCGGTAGCTTCATCTAAAGTTTCTTGAAAAGTATGATAAAATGTTGCTAAAATTGTATCTCCAGCTCCAGCTGTATTTAAAACTTCACCTTTAGGAGCAGTACAATGATAACTACAATATTTATTGAAAAAATATGCTCCATTTTCTCCAACAGATACTAAAACATTTTGACACCCCTCTTTAATAAGTAGATTGGATACATATGCGATGTCTTTATCAGATTTTAGATCATGGTTAGGGAAAAGGTTTTGTAACTCTTCTTCATTAGGTTTGATTAAAAACGGTTTATATTTAATAATTTCTTTTAGAATAGGATGGCTGGTATCAATAATTAATTTAAATCCTATTGATTTTGATAATTTTGCAATTGTTAATAATATTTCACCATCAATACTTTTGGGAAGACTTCCAGATACAAAAAGAATATCATTACTATTCAAATTTTTTATTTTGGATAATAGTGTATTTATCTCATTTTTCTTAATGGTAGGTCCCGAATTAACAATTTTATATTCACCTTGGTTTGATTTAAGAAATACATTAATTCTAGTATTACCTTCTACTTCAATAAAATCTGTTTGAATTTTCATTTTTTCTAATTCATCTTTGACAAATTTCCCACTAAATCCTCCTACAAATCCTGTTGCGATATTAGGAGTACCTAATTTACTTAAAATTACAGATATGTTAACTCCTTTTCCATTAGGTTGAAACTCGTCATAAATACTTCTATTTACATAATCAGGTTTAAAATCATTCATATGAACGAACATATCAATAGCTGTGTTTAATGTACAAGTGTATATCATAAGCAAACATCCTTTCTTAATAATGATTATGGCATGTGTAAGAATGAAAATGTTTACAATTTCTATGATATAGTAAAAATAAAGTGAAAATATTTACATAAGGAGGGTTAACATGAATTTTCAACAACGTGTACAATATTTTTATAGTAAGTTAAGTGATAGTGATAAATACTTAATAAACTATATAGAAAAAAATTATCTTGATATGGTAAATCTTTCTATTATTAAATTGAGTGAAGATGTTAATGTATCTACTTCAACGATAGTAAGATGTATGAAAAAACTAGACTACAGTGGTTTTACGGATTTTAAGTTTCAAATTGCAACAGAGATTTCTAATACCAATCCAAAGTCGTTGGAACAAGTAGAATACATTGATAGTCAAATTCAAACTGCGATTATTAAAAATCAAGAAGAAGTTGATAAGACGATTAGATATATTCAATCTTCTATAATAGAGGATGCTATATCAGCGATTAAATACAGTAAAAAAGTTACTATATTTGCAAGAGGATTTTCAGAACATATATCAAATGAAATGACAATAAAATTGCAACTACTAAATAAATATACTGAGGAGCATAATGATCCGAACATAATTCGAATAAAATCAAAAACATTTACAAAAGATGATTTAGTAATATTTATTTCTTTGAATGGTGAAACAGAAGAACTTGTGGAAGCTGCTGAATATTGTAAAAACTTAAACGTCAAAACAATTTGTTTAACAACAAATAAAGAAGGTAGACTATACGAACTATGCGATATAATTTTATTAGGATTTAAATCTGATAAAAATTATTTACCTGAATATGAAGTTAGGTCACGCTTACCATTACAAGTTTTATCTAGAATACTTTTGGATGCATATGTAATAAGAAATGATTAAAATAGTTAATACAAAACCCCCTAAACCATTAATCATGGATTAGGGGGGATTTTTTATGTGAAGAGGATGGAGAAGGCAGTATAAACGAGAAGTAGTGCCATTATGAGGTTAAATGCTAATTCATGTTGATTAATAAACTTTTTAAAGATTGAACCAAAGACACTCCAACTGAACGAGGATAGAAATCCTATGAGTGCTAAATATGTAATTAAGATGATTTGGATAGAGAAGTGTTCAAAGTTTGGCGTTATAAATGCTGCCACAACACTTAACGCATAAATCACACCTTTAGGATTTACGAACTGTAACAACATACCAAATTTAATATTATTGTATCTATTACTAAACGATTGAGCATCCGTACCTTTACTCGTTCCAATTTTGTATGCTAAATAAAGTAAATAAATTGCCCCGAAAATCTTCATATATAATTGTATTTTAGGGAATAGGTGATACAAAGCAGAACTAAAGAAATTAGATACGAGTAGTAATATAAAGAAGCCAAGCGCAACGCCAATACAGAATCTTACTGTACCTCGTAGACCAGTTTGTTTAGAATAATATAAAGACATAATGTTATTTGGTCCAGGCGTGAAACTAGAAACAATCGCATAAATCGTCATAGATAATAAAGTCATAAAAAGCGCCCCTTCAAATTAAACTATTGAGAGTATTGTATCGATAGAAGAAAGGATTGTAAATGGTTGATGGTGGGGGATGAGAATGTATAAATCTAATAAAAAGAAGGTGGAAGTATGAAACAACGTATTATGGTTATTGGATGTCCGGGCTCAGGTAAATCAACATTATCAAATAAATTACATAATAACTTAGGAATTCCTTTATATCATTTAGATGAAATAAAATGGCAAAATAGTAACAAAACAATAGATAGTGAGACTTTTGAAGAAATATTAAAAAATATTACTCAATTAGATGAATGGATTATTGATGGTAATTATAACAGTACTTTGGAATTAAGAATGAAGAAAGCTGACATTGTTATCTGGTTAACTTATAGTAGAACAATTTGTATATTTAGAGTTTTTAAAAGGTTTATTCAAAGTTTTTATAGAAAATCTGAAGGGGGAAACCCTAAAAGAATGAGTTGGAGTTTTATCAAATTTGTTTGGAATTTTAAAGACAATCATGATAAAAAATTACTTGATTTAAAAGATAAATATAGTAATCAAAATGAATGGGTAATATTAAAGTCTAAATATGACACTAAATTATTTTGTGATAAACTGCAGGAAAGTTAATGTTGTATAGGTTTATTAATTAAGTATAAGGAACTTTAACATTTTAGTTTATCTTTTCCTGCGCATTCTCTATAATAATTGTAAAGAATTATGGAGGTGCATCGATGAACAGTCAAACATACTTACTGGCTCTCAAAAATCGTATCATTCAAGATAAACTTGATGAAGATACGAGGAACTATATTAAAGGTCTGGAGGGTGAACTTTTCATTAAAGATATTCTTGATGAATATCCAGATCTTCATTATTTATATGATTTTCATATAAACTACAAAAATCGCGTTCAAATTGATTTCTTAATTGTAACGGATGATGCTATATGTCACTTTGAGGTTAAACATTATTCCGGAGATTATACGATTAAAGATGGTCAGCTTATGAACGAATTTGGAAACATGTTTTATACACCTTTTCAACAACTGCGACGAGCCAATCACGAATTAAATTATTTAATATCCCATTTGAATATCAACAAACCCTTACATTCCTATCTTATTTTTTTAAACCCCAAATTTACTTTAAAAGGTACAATGCCTCAACAATTCAATATCCTATTACCAACAGAATTACACAAACTTAAATATATGTTCAAAAATAATCATACTATAGAAAATGCTAATATCTTACATATGTTTCAACAAGAGCATAGTGACTTTTCACATCTTTATAACAATATTAAAAAAGTCCCAATGTCTAGTTTAAGACCAGGATTGAAATGCCCGAAATGTAAAAGATTGAATACAGTTGAGGTAGAAGAACGAAAGAAAAACCTGAAATGTAGATTATGTGATTTCAAAGACATAAGACAAAATGTGTATTTGTTTAATTTATTAGAACTTAATTTGTGTAAAAGGGAGCCTTTTACTTTATCAGAAGCTCAAAAATGGTGTGAGGTGGAGAATAAATATACTATAAGAAGGGTGTGTGAAAAATATTTTAGAAGTACAAATAAGAATCCAAAAAAATACTATAAAAATCAATAAAACAGCAGTGAACATTGCAAGAGGAGGCTGACTAGCAATATTGGAGGGATGAACATTGCAAGACAGCCCCAACTAGCAACATAGAACCAACAAACATTGCAATTTTGCCCAACCAGAACACCCTGAACCAGCTCCAATCCCTCAACCCCCAATCCCCAACCAAAAAACAGGGGCGCACATGGCGCCCCTGTTCCTTCTTAAGGTATTATTGATATATGGTTATGTTTATTTATGGGTGGAAGATTACTTTATCGTACTGTTTCTTTCTGTTTACTAAGTTATCAAATGTTTCTGGTCCTTTTGATAAAGGAAGTACATCGGAGATAATGGGTTTTACATCAATTTCTCCTGTAGACATATAATGTAATGTAGCTGCCCATTCTTCTCCTGGGAATGGGGCGGATAAACCGTTCCATGAACCTATAACATTAAGCTCATTTCTTAATATCTTTTCGAAATGTTGACGATGAATCTCGATATCTGAATATGGAATACCTAATAGTAAGACTTCGCCACCTTTAGTTGGTAAGGTAAGTACTTGTCCTATCGTAAACGGTGATCCTGCTGATTCAACAGCAACATCAATTTTTTCAGGTATTGCAGCTATAGCTTCATCTAAGTCTGTTTCTTTAGAATTAAGCGTATAATCCGCGCCGAGTTCCTTAGCGATTTCTAATTTATGGTCATCAATATCTATTGCGATTATTTTAGCTGCTCCAAATATTTTCGACCATTGAATGGCCAGTAACCCGATGCTTCCACATCCCATGACCGCTACAGTAGCACCCGGTTTCATACGTGTTCTGTAAAATCCATGTGCAACGACTGCAGAAGGTTCGACCATTGCTGCAGTATCTAAATCTACATTGTCTGGTACTTTAAGTACATTGCTTGCTGGGAGTTTAACATATTCTGCAAAACAACCAGGTTCATATGATCCAATCACATATAAATTTTCACAACGTGAGTATTCGCCTTTTTCACAGTAATGGCATTGGTGGCATACGACAGCAGGGCATCCTGTTACAGCATCTCCGACATTTAACCCTGATACGTCACTACCAACTTCCTCAACAATTCCTGAAAATTCATGTCCGAACGTCATACCTTGTTTGTAAGGTCCAAGCTTTTTGTAGCGGGAGGTATCTGATCCACAGATACCCGTTGCTTTAACTTTAATAATGACATCATTCGGTGCATCTATCTTTGGTACAGCTGTTTCTTCAAATCTTAAATCTTCAATACCATATAAATTTAAGGCTTTCAAAAGTAATATCCTCCCCTCTATTTATATTATGAGGTTTGTTCAGAAGTAACTTTCTTCTTCTTGAAAAGTTTAGAACCGAAATAACTTAAGAAGACAGCACTATTACATACGAGTAAATTATCCATATAGAATTGCGTAATACCTCTCATTGGCCCAAGCATAAAATCTAACATGTGTTCAACCATAATCAACATTCTCCTTTTTTATCTTTTAAAAGATTATTTGTTTATTCGATAGGGCGAAGTAATACTTTAATACCTTCGCCGCCTTTAATGTGATTGTAACCTTCCTCCCATTCAGTAATATCAAGCTCAGCAGTAACGAGTGCTTCTGCATTTACTTGTCCAGTACTCATGAGTTGTAATGATGGTTCCCAATCGGCAGGTTTCTGACTTCTACTACCAACAACTCTAATTTCTTTTTGAACGATTTTTTCTAAATCAAAAGGTATTTCGGGATCTTTAAAAATACCAACTTGAACATATAGACCTTTTTTGCGTAATAGATCAAGACCTTGTTTAGCAGCAGGTACAGCGCCTGAACATTCTAATACAACATCTGCACCGTATCCGTCTGTAATGTTATTAACATATTCTTTTAAGTCTGTATGTTGAATATTCACAACATGATCTAAATTTAATTCTTCTGCTTTTGCTAAACGCGCTTTATCGTTATCTAAACCAGTTATAACGACTTTGCCACCTTTACTTTTAACGACTTGTGCAACGAGCAGGCCAATTGGACCTGGTCCCATAACAACAACCGTATCACCTTGATTAATTTCAATTTTAGATACTGCGTGATGTGCACAAGCAAGTGGTTCAGTCATTGAAGCGGCTTTATATGAAACATTGTCAGGTAACTTGTGAACACTTGCTGCTCTTGCTACAAGATATTGTGTGAAGCCACCGTTTTGTTGTGTACCTAAACCTTTACGATGATTACATAAATTGTAGTCTCCAGATTGACAGTATTCACATTCACCACAAATATAATATGTTGTTTCAGATGTTACACGATCACCAATTTCGAATCCTTCAACTTTATCACCAAGCTCAACGATTTCTCCAGAAAATTCATGGCCAAGTGTTACAGGGAAGTTTACATTGTAATGACCTTCATAAGTGTGGACATCTGTACCACAAATACCGGCATAATGAACTTTTATTTTTATCTCATTTTCATTTGGTTCTGGAAATTCTTTATCTAAAATTTCTAAATTACCAAAACCAGGTGCTGTTTTTACTAATGCTTTCATTTAAAGTCATCCCCTTAATGTTAGTTGAACAATGCAAAGAACTTGAAGATAATATAGTTTAAGATGTTACCACCTTGGTCAAGACTTGAGATTTGTGAAGATCCTGATGGCATTTTCACATTAGTACCGTCAGCCATGCTTGTGAAGATAGGTGCTACATCTGTTGCGATGTATAGTGAAATTGCAATCATAATTGTACCTACGATAACTGAATGTATGATGTTACCTCGTGCTGCACCTACGATAAATGCGACGATAAATGGAATTGTTGCTAAGTCACCAAAAGGTAATACTTGGTTACCTGGTAAAATAACAGCTAATAATACAGTTACAGGTACTAAGATTAAAGCAGTTGAGATAACAGCTGGGTGACCTAATGCAACCGCAGCATCTAAACCGATATAAATTTCACGATCTCCAAAGCGTTTGTTTAACCATGTACGAGCTGATTCTGATACAGGCATTAAACCTTCCATAAGAATCTTAACCATACGAGGCATTAAGACCATAACAGCAGCCATTGACATACCTAAGTTAATAACGTCACCAGCGTTGTAGCCAGCTAATAAACCGATTGCTAAACCAAGTACTAAACCAACAAATATAGATTCACCGAAAGCGCCGAAACGTTTTTGAATTGTATCTGGGTCAGCATTTAATTTGTTAATACCAGGCACTTTTTGAAGACCTTTAACAAGGAAGATACCAGGTACATAAGAAATCGTACTACCAGTTGCAATAGATACACCTGGTAAATCATAGAATTTACTCATCATTGGCGCAGTCCAGTCTGCTACTTTTAAGCAGACGATTTGGAATAATGCAGCTGCAACTAATGATTGCCAAATGCTTCCTGAAACGGCATAAACCATTGCACCACAGAATGTATAGTGCCAGAAATTCCAAATATCAACGTTCATTGTTTTAGTTGTTTTAGTTAATAACATGATGACATTAATCACAATACCTAAAGGAATAATAAATGCAGCGATAACAGATGCCCATGCAATTGATGATGTAGCAGGCCAACCTACATCGATTACATTTAAACTTACGCCTAAATTTTTAACCATTGCTTGTGCTGCTGGTCCTAAATTGTTAACAAGTAAATCAATTACTAAGAAAATACCTACGAAGGCAACACCAATCGTTAAACCAGATCTAAATGCTGCGCCAACTTTCTGTCTGAAAAATAACCCTAATAAGAATATGACAATCGGTAAAATTACCGTTGCACCTAAATCAAGAAATGCTTGAATAAAATTTACAAAACCATTCATTCCCTACACCATCCTCTTTTTAGAAGAATGAGGATGAAATATGATTTATTCCAACCTCATGCTAGTTTTTAATTTTGAATTTGTTTAACTTTGTAAAGCGTCTAAAATTTCTTTCTTAGTATCTTCAACACCAATTCCTGTTAAGAAGTTACGTGCGTTAATAACTGGGAATTTGTATTCTTTTTGTGTCATTGCTGTTGTTACTAATAAATCAGCTGTATCAGCGTATGCACCAACTTCAGAGATTTTTATTTGTTTTAAATCTACTTTAATGTTGTGTTCTTTAGCCATTTCCTCAATTGCGTTGTTAACCACAGTTGACGTTGCGATTCCTGCTCCACATGCTACTAATACTTGTTTCATAATAATTTCCTCCTAATTTGAGTCGATGTGTACATCGAACTCTTCCTGTTAATTTTTTTATACTTCGCTTAATTCTTTATCTATTGCATCTACAATTGTTTGTTTATCTTGTGCATTGGCAATCAATTCAAGTAATTGATCGTTTTGGAAGATTCCCATTAGTTTTTGTAATAATGATAGTTGAGCATCTTCTTTATCCATTGCTAACATGAATATTAATTTCACATCTGTTGTTTCTTCAATTTCTCCCATAATGACAAATGGAACGGTTTCTTTTAGTACTGCAATACCTATTGATCTCGTCTGAACGTGTTGTATGTCGGTATGTGGGATTGCCACTGAGCAATATACAGTTGGTAAACCAGTTGCAAATGACTTTTCTCTTTCTATCACTGCGTCTTTGTAAGTGTCTTTAACATAATTATTTTGATACATAACATCTGACAACTTACTCAACGCTTCAACATTCGTCTTAGCTTCTAAATCTAGAATGACGTTAGAAGCATCGATCTTTAAATCTTGCATATTATGCAACCCCTTTGACTTAATCTATTTTTGAAAAGTGTTGAATGATTTTATATACATCAATTTTTGAATCTGTTTGAACAATTTGTTGTATAGCTTCATCGTCTTGAGACATATCTCTCAGTTGTAGTAGTGGTCTTAAATGTTTGAACTTATCTGTAGCAGCGATTGCTACGAAGATATGAACTTTTAATCCAGTACTCAACTTGAGTGGCTCTTTAAGAATCAACATACTCATTGCAGTTCTATGAACGACTTGATCACCATCAGCATGAGGGATTGCGATATTTTGGTTAATAACCATATACGTATCATCAAATGCTGCATGCATCTTATCTATATAAAGCGGGTCGACATATTTCATTCTTACTAACGGATTAGCCGTTAATTGAATGGCTTCTTCAATATCAGCTACACGCTCTACAAAATTGATAAGATTGGTTGGTAATAAATCTTGTAAGTTCAAAGTACTATTAATAGATAATGTCGATGCTTTAACTGATGAATATGCATACGTATCTTCAAATTGTGCTTTTACGATTTTGAAAAGCTCAGATTCATTATGAATTGTTGCATGTTCTCTAATAGCCGAAATCATTTTTTCGACTTGTATTTCTGTTTCCATCGTATTATTTAATTGACCGAATACATGTTGTCGTAGTTCATGTTTTTCTTGAGCAGTTAATATCGTTTTCGTGATATACAATTTTTTAGGTGTCATGATATGCATCGGTGAAAAGACGATATCAAAGTCTAATTCATACTGATTGAAATCACGTAATGACAATGCATCAAGGAATATAAATTCAGGGAATACACTTCGCAACTCTTGTAACATGAGCTGAGAAATGGATGTACCTTGTGTACAAACAACGACTGCTTTTACTTTTTGTTCAATTTCTTCATCTTGCCTTCTTAAACTGCCACCAATCAGTATGGTTAAATAAGCAATCTCATTTTCGGGTAATGATTGCCCGAAGAACTTCTCTAAAGGTTTTGAAGATAATTTAACGAGATGAAAGAGTTCTTTATAATCTTCTTTTAAGGAATTTTCCAAACCTTCTACATCAGATAATTGATATCGAATTCTATAAAAAGCAGGTTCCATATGAAGCATTAATTGGTTAATCAAAGAATCTCGATCTTTAAATTTAATAAAAGTAATTTTTTCAAATTGAACAATCATGTCTATAAGTGCCTTTTTGAGTTCTGGGATATGTTGAACATCACTGACATCTGACCACTGAACACTCGTTGACAACAACTGTAAAGTAATAAATAACTTTTCTTGTCTCGGAATATTTGGATAGTTCGATGTCAAAATTTCTGTTGCTTGATATTCTTTCGTATCCGATAAATCGTCATATCCTATAGAAAATGATGAAACAATTTTGTCATGCTTAATTCTTCGTAAAATTAAATAAAGTTTATAAGGTAATGTTTGTGTACTTTGATCAATGAATTTCCTGTCTAAATATTGTTCGATTTTAGTGATTTGTTTATTGATTAATTCAATTTTTTCATCAATAATACTTAAACTTTTGACGATATCAGACTGAGCAATATGCATTGTAAAGACTTTATCGATGAGCCTCATAAGAAGCCTTCGAATTTCAAATTCACTACCAGCTAAGTAATAACCATTTGTACGACTATATTTCAGATTAACTTCGTATGGTTGTAAAAGTTCTTTCAATTTCTTAATATCATTTAGAATCGTATTTTTACTGACTTCTAAATCAATTGAGAAGTGATTTAATGAAAGACCTTCTTCTTCACTAAACAACATCAATAAAATGAGGTGTGCACGTTGGTATGCGGTATATACCTGCTCATTCTCTTGATAGGTGGATTCAATTGGAACATTAAGAAAATCTTTAATGGTGTCATCAACGATAAAATAACCTTGGCTAGTTCGTTCGATTTCCGGATAATCATGTTCTTTAAACCAGTCATTTAACTTTTGAATCCTGTACCCAAGTTGTCTTCGTGAAATGTTAAACATTGATTCTAAGTCTTTGCCTTTTACTTTTGGATTTTTTATCATTTCTGAAATGATATTAAAGTTTTCTTTTTGTATTTTGAATACCTCCTTTGTTGTTAGTCATAATTTAACACAAGTCATCAAAGAGTTGTACAAGCTTTAATCACAAATGTTATTAACTTTTGTGTACACCTTTGTGATTATACTGATATGACAACGTTTGTAAGACACAACGAATAATTCGAAATGCATGAATATTATTAAAATTGAATACATAGTAGATTTAACTTAAGTAAGAAAAGGGGTAAAAAGGGGATAAGTACATAAAAAAAGCAATCGCTCGATTAGCGATTGCTTTTAATTAATCATTATTCTTGTGATTCATCTGGTAAGTTTTCTTTCATTTTTTTATTAATTTTCTTCGCGCGTTTGAAATAAATACCTTCAAAGTAGCTTGTTGTACCTAATTTATAGAATACTAGTGCAACAACTGCAATGACGATGAAATCATATGGGTAGTGAATCCAATTAAGTCCGTTAAATTCTTTACTTCCGATAAATGATAAGAAAGCAAGAATCATAAGGTATGCGATGATCCAAATACTACCACCAATTTGTTTTTTAGTATTTGTCCAATTTGTCTTATATTCATAGAAGAAGTAAATTGGTAAACCTAAAATGATAATAAATATAACTTGTGCTGTTGTTGGCCACATAGCCCAATATATTGCGAGTGATGCAACAACGAATGAAAATGGCGCCATAAAGCCAAGCATTTTCGCACGGAATGGTCTATGCATATTCGGTGCCATTTTTCTTAATGAAATAACAGTTGTTGGACCAGTTAAATATGCAACAAGTGTTGCTGTAGAGATAACACTTGCTAATACTGCCCAATCTCTAAATAATGAAACCATGATCATACTGACAATAGCGTTAAATACAATTGCGACACGTGGAATGTTGTATTTTTCGTTCATAGAACCTAAGAATTTAGGAATATGACCATTTTTCTCCATTGCACGTAATACACGACCAGTAATCGCTACGAATGAAACACCTGTACCAAATGGTGATACAACGGCTTCTAAATATAATAGAATAGCTAACCAGTTTAATCCTAATATGATGGCTAAGTTAGCAAATGGTGAGTCGAAATTAATACCGCTCCAACCACCACTTTCAGAAAGCATGTCTGCTGGCATAGATGTAATAAATGTACTTTGTAAAATAATATATAATGCAGCACTTAAAGAAAGTGAAATTAATATACCTTTATATATATTCTTTTCAGGATTTTGAATTTCAGATCCCATATTAATAATTGTTTGGAATGCATTAAATGAGAATATAATACCAGACGCTGTAGTAGCAGCAAATATTGGTGCACTACCATACGGCATAAATTCTCCTATTGATGAACCATAGTTTCCTGTATCAAATCCAGAAATAATTAACATAATAATCGTTACAAGTGGCACTCCTAATTTAAAGAATGATATTAAACTTGTAAATGATGTTAATAGTTTAACTGACCAATAATTTAATAATGAGAAAATAATAATGATAATAAATACTGCAAATAATCCAATATTACTAATTGAACCATCATGCATAAGTTGGCTAGTAGGTTTAGCCCAATCCCATGGCCAAGAGCTGATGTATTGAACAGCTGATACAGCCTCGATAGGGATAATCGTTACTAATGATACCCAGTTAGCCCATGATGCTATGAAACCAAGCAGTGAACCATGTGTATACTGCGCGTAGTTACTCATACCACCAGATTGTGGGAACATTGTTCCAATTTCAATATAGTTATAAGCTATCGATCCTATAACAATAAAGCCTATTACCCAAGATATAATTGCGGCAGGACCTGCAATTGATGATGCTTCCCATGCCCCAAATAACCATCCAGAACCGATTAAAGAACCAAGTCCTAATAGTACGAGTTGGGTCAAGTTAATTTTTTTGTTTTCGTTATGATTACTCATCCAATCTCCCATTCTAATTTTTTAATCAATTTTTGTTTGTTTTTATTGTTAAATTTAAAGCACGGGACAATATTATACGCTTATAAAATTAATAGTCAAATTCCGTTGTAAATATCGAGCGTTTTCAAATCGCTGTACACACCAGTTTTATAGGAATGAAAGGTTTTTAGAGTTCCGGCAGTCTGACCGGCTATAAAGTAAATTAATTAGTATTTTTAAGTTGCTTGTGACGCTACGTCATAAAATAGAATATAAGTATAAAAACCAATAATACAAGGAGTGGTTAGTATGAAAATGACTACAGGCGAAGTAGCTAAGAGATGTCATGTAACAGTTCGGACAGTACAGTATTACGATAAGAAAGGCATTGTCAGCCCAAGTGAAACATCTGAGAATAATAGAAGATTATATACAGAAGCGGATTTAAATCAATTAAAGATTGTATTGATTTTGAAAGATATGAATTTTTCTTTGAAAGAAATTAAAGAATTGTTGAAATCAAATGAGTCTATCAACACACTCAATGTACTGTTAAGTGAAAAAATCATTGAACTAGAGGAAAATATTCGAAACGAAAGTGACCAACTGAGACAAATTCAATTTATTAGAAAGAATATAAGTGAAGAAAGTGAATATCCAGTATCTAATATCTTAAATTTACAAAATAAATCTAAAAAGCATCAACTAATGAAAAAATTCCGAAGCAAATTTATGTTAGTATCTATGATTGTCGGCATTGGTCAATATACAAGCATTGCCATGGCGATAACACAGAAAAAATGGAAACCAGTTATCATCGTTTATCCATTCGTACTATTGTATGCAGTATTTGCTGTTAAAAAATACTATGCTGTTGTAAGTTACTTATGTCCAAATTGCCAAAATGAATTTAAACCGATCTTCTCAGAATGGTTCAAATCTAATCATACGTATCAAACAAGAAAGCTATTATGTCCTCATTGTAATGTAGAAAGTTTTTGTATCGAGACACATGAATAATGAAAAAGAGCGAGATAGAACGCTGTGGAATCAGAATTCTATCTCGCTTATTTTAATATGAATTTATCAATTATTGAGGTATAACACCAATTTCCATATGAACTAAATAACCATCTTTATCAAAAGAGGCGAGGTAATGTTGATTTAAAGTACCATATTTTAAATATTGGTCTCCTTCATCAACTAGCATCGTTGCTTCGTGTGCTTTTTTAAATTCAGACTTTGTAACAACACCAGATTTAACATCAAACATGATTGTACCAACTTTACCATTGTCGTCTTTTAATATTGTCGTGTCATAGACTTTAGATGAATGACCACCAGTGCCTGTTTTAGCATCATATTCCGTTTGGTAACCATTAATCGTTACATTATCTGCATAAAGTGCTTCTACAAAATCATAATCTAATACAAAGGACGGGTTATTATATGTGTAGCCATCATAGTTATACCAAGGTGTTGTTTCTGACTCTGAATTTGCTGCAATAGCTTGATCAGAATTTTCGACATCTGACACACCAAGTAATAAACTCGTCGATAACGCAGTCGTACCAATTAACTGATAAACTTTCTTCAATGTCTCCACTCCCTTTAATAGATATAACAATCCTTTGGCTAAGTGACAAAAAAGTTTGTAATATTACACTACCCGGTATAAAAGAAGATAATCAAATCGTGAAGAAGGTGGGTTTGTTATTTAGAATGAGGCAAGATGTTAGTTAAAGGTGGAGTAAACACACGAGATTGAGAAACATGTGAGTTAAAGAAGTAGTAAAATCACAAGTTCATCCAAGATATTCCTAAATTCCAAATTATCCCACCAACTCACATATCTTATTGCCATTATCACCACCATCCAATCCAATACCACTCATTCATCAGTGTAAAATTTTAAATTGACTAATCTTGAGTACGATGATAGGATTAATAAAAATAATAAAAGACTCTTATCAAGAGTGGCTGAGGGATGTGCCCTATGAAGCCCAGCAACCTTCTATTTGGAAAGGTGCTAATTCACATAAAGTTTGTCTAAACTTTTGAAGATGAGAGGAGGTTTATCTAACTTTCTCTAATTTTTTAGAGGAAGTTTTTTTATTTTTAATTTTATATCGGAAAGAGGCGTGTATACATATGAGTAAATTCGTAAAGTTTGTTAGTTTTATCGGTATTATTTTATTATTAGCTGCGTGTGGAAAGTCTAGTGGAAGTGAAAATACAAAGATTACGGTTGCTGCTTCTCCGGCTCCGCATGGTGATGTCGTTGAACATGCGAAAGAAAAAATGAAAGAAAAAGGTTATGACTTAGAAGTTAAAACAGTGAATGATTATAAAGTACCTAACAAATTATTAGATAAAGGTGATGTTGATGCAAATCTATTTCAACATGTGCCTTATTTAAAAGCTGAAAAAGCAACACATGGATATAAAATTGAAGAGGTAGGAAAAGTTTTCACAACGCCAATGGGTGTTTATAGTAAAAAACATAAAGATTTGAAACACTTACCAGATGGCGCAACAATATACGTGTCTAACAACCCAGCTGAAGAAGGAAGATTTTTATCATTCTTTGTTAATGAAGGATTGATCAAAATAGATCCAAAAGTGAAAATTGAAGATGCCAAATTTGATGATATTATAGAAAATAAAAAGAATTTGAACTTTAATAATAAACAAGGTGCAGAATTTTTACCTAAGACATATAACAGTGGTGAAGGCGATTTAGTCATTATGAATTCAAACTATGCAATTGATAATGGACTGAATCCAGTGAAAGATTCGATAGCTATTGAAGATAAGTCATCACCATTTGCGAATATATTAGCTGTAAAAGAAGGACATAAAAATGATAAGAAATTCCAAGAACTTCTGAAAGTACTACAGTCTAAAGAAATGAAGAAATATATTAAAGATGAATATGGCGATAATGTTATCCCATATGAAAAGTAATAATACAATGAACCCAGGCATATGTCTGGGTTTTAATATTATATATTTGTGTATTTATTCACAATTAAATAATATTATAAATCTTTAAAATTTATGTTGTAAGCGTTTCCTGTTTGTGCTATATTCAACTTATTAATAAATAGAGTCATCATATGACCACATGAATTAGAAGGGAAATTAATTAAGAAAGTTGGATATTTATGAAAGAAAAAAGAACTAATATAAGATGGTTTTTTGCAATTGCATTCTTTATTATAGGGATTATCGCATATATGGATCGTTCAAACATCTCTATTATCGCCGGACCTATGATGGAAGATTTAAATATGAACAAAGCTCAATTCGGGCTTTTAGCTTCATTCTTCTCACTTGGTTATGCATTAATGCAAGTACCTTCAGGGATATTAGCTGAAAAGTTTGGTCCTAAGAAAATGTTAACAATCGCATTATTATGGTGGAGTGCTTTCACAATTCTTACAGGTATTGTGAAAAATCATGGTTTACTATACTTAGTACGTTTCTTATTTGGTGTAGGTGAAGCGCCTATGTACCCATCAAATGCTGTATTTAATAGTTACTGGTTTAATAAGAATGAAAAAGGTCGTGCATCTTCTGCATTATTAGCAGGTTCATACTTCGGTCCAGTAATCGCACCAATCGTTACAATCGCAATTATGAACGCGTTTGGTTGGCAAGCAGTATTCTATATTTTCGGTTTAATCGGTATTGTAATTGCGATCTTATGGGTGATTATCGCTAAAGATTTACCAGAACAACATAAAATGGTTAATGAAGCAGAAAAAAGATTTATTATGGAAACACGTGACGTTGTAGATACAGGTAAAACAACTGCACCTTGGAATGTATTCTTCAAACGTTTCAGTTTCTATGCAATTGCAGCACAATATTTCGTTGTACAATTTGTCATCACATTATTCTTAATTTGGTTACCAACTTATATTCACGAAGAATATCATGTAGAATTTAAACAAATGGGCTTTATCGCTGGTGCTCCTTGGTTAGCAATGTTTATATTGATTATGCTAGGTGGTACAATTTCAGATAAGATTTTATCTACAGGTAAATCTAAATTTGTTGCACGTGGTGTAATCGCAATTTCTGGATTTGTAGTATTCTGTATATCACTATACTTTGCGTTAGCTACAGATAATTTATATATGAATATTTTCTGGTTATCTTTATGTCTTGGTGGTGTAGGTTTATCAATGGGTATGAGCTGGGCAACTGCTACAGATTTAGGACGTAACTTCTCTGGTACAGTTTCAGGTTGGATGAACTTATGGGGCAATATTGGTGCATTATTAAGTCCAATTTTAGCTGGTTTATTAGCAGATAAAATTGGTTGGACAATGACACTACAATTAATGATGGTTCCAGTAGCATTCGCAATCATCATGTGGTTCTTTATTAAACCTGACAATCCTTTAGTAAAAGAAGAAAATGTATAATATTTTAAGGGTCTAAGGCATGTTATGTGCTTTGGATTCTTTTTTTATAACAAAAAGTTTAGGTTGCCCTAATTAAAATGTTTACTAATTAAATAAATAGGTATATCCTCTTGATATAGAGGTGTTAGACATGGGCAAAAGTTTAGAAGAAATTAATAGTACGGTCTCTTTTGATGCTGAAGCAAATGCTTTTAGAAAGTTCCTAATGTATTTAGGTCCTGGCTTGCTTGTAGCAGTCGGATATATGGATCCGGGTAACTGGATTACTTCTATGTCTGGTGGGGCTCAGTACGGTTATATATTATTATTTGTGATTTTAATATCTAGTTTATCTGCTATGCTGTTACAAAGCATGTGTGCAAGATTAGGTATAGCAAGTGGGATGGATTTAGCACAAGTTACGGAGCATATGACTAATAAATCTTTAGGTGTATTTGCTTGGATTTTAGCTGAATTAGCTATTATGGCAACTGATATTGCTGAAGTAATTGGTAGTGCGATTGCTTTAAATTTACTATTTAACATTCCATTGACTTTAGGGGTAACGATCACAGTATTAGATGTTTTACTTTTACTTTTAATTATTAAACTCGGATTTAGAAAAATAGAAGCAATTGTCGGTGTGCTTATATTTACAGTTCTTATTATCTTTATGTTTGAAGTGTATCTTTCTTCACCGGATGCTAGTTCGTTAATGGCAGGATTTTTACCAAGTTCTGAAATTGTTACGAATAAAGGCGCTTTATATATTGCGTTAGGTATTATTGGTGCAACGATTATGCCACATAACTTATATTTACATTCATCAATCGTTCAGTCTAGAAATTATGAAAGAACAGATAAAGGTAAAAAAAGTGCGATTAAATATGCAACAATCGATTCTAATATTCAATTAACAATTGCGTTTATTATTAACTGTTTATTATTAGTATTAGGCGCAGCATTATTCTTTGGTAGTCATGAAGCTTTAGGAAGATTCTTTGATTTATATGATGCTTTAAGCCACTCTCATGTAGGCGGTGCAATAGGTGGCGCTGTTATGAGTACACTGTTTGCTATAGCATTATTAGCTTCAGGACAAAATTCTACAATAACTGGTACATTATCAGGACAAATTGTTATGGAAGGTTTCTTGAAAATTAAACTTAAACCATGGGTACGTAGAATCATTACAAGAGTTATCGCAGTTATACCAGTATTTCTTTGTTTATGGTTATACGGATCAAGCGATACAAAAATAGAAGATTTATTAATTTTCACACAAGTATTTTTAAGTTTAGCTTTACCATATAGTATTATTCCATTAATTATGGCAACAAGTAATCCAAACATCATGGGTAAACAATTCGTCAATAAAAGATGGGTTAATATTATATCTTGGATACTCGCAGTTGTTCTAAGTGTGCTAAATATCTATTTAATTGTAGAAACAATATCAGAATTTATGTAGTTCATTTAAAGCCAAGGCAATGATTTTATTGCCTTGGCTTTTTTTCTGCGTCTATTAATAATTTGATAGGACCTGTCGAATTAAGTGTGATTAATCTTTGTGCCATTTCATCAGGTGGTGTGTCTAATGCTCTAATGACCCAACCTTGTATCATGCCTGCATATGCTGACGCAACGTATTCAGCGACAATGTCTTTATCTAATATCATGTCATTTTGAACGCCAGTATCTTCAAAAAAGATAATATATCTTTGATGAATATGATTTTTAAGTAAAATATAGAAATTAGGATAGTGTTTGAACATCGTTTGATAGAAATACGCGTTATGGGATATATGGCTAAAGATATTATTAGCGATATAGAATTGTGATTCGCTAATGCTATGATGTTTTAAATAAAATTTATAAGGCTCACCGAATAGTAGTTGAAAGTAACTTGATATCGTATGAGACATTAATACTTCAATTGATGGATAATGTCTATAAAATGTTGAACGATTGATTTCAGCTTCTTCACATAACTTTTTAACTGTTATGGATTGAATGCTCGTTGTATTTAAACATGTTAATAATGCATTCTGAATTTTGTTTCTGGATTGTTTTTGTTTCTTGTCCAAACTGTTCACCTTCTTATGAATGCAACATAATTAGAAAATGTGTTGCTTCTCTCATTTTACACACATTGTTTTTTAAAGTCGAACATTTTTATAATAATAATATGAAAAATATTGGAGGAGAACAAATTGAAACAAGATGCCGAAATGTTGAAAGAAACGTTGTTAAATAATAAACAGAATAGAGTAACTGACGACCACTTTGATTTAAATGCAGCTTTAGAAGAAATTCTTAATTCAGTTGGTTATACGACTGCAGATAGTGGTGGTAACGTTACATTCTATGGTAAAGATCCAGTGTTACCAAGTACATTACGAATTGCTGGATTAGCAGGGTTAGGTTTGGCGGCTAAATCAGTTGCTTTAGCGCATTTATGGCAAGTTCGAGGCGGTAAAGGACAAGACATTCATGTCGATATTAGAAAAGCATTAAAAAGATTATCACCTTTTTACGAACGAAAATGGGAAACATTAAATGGATTTCCTGCAAAAGGTCAAGAAGATCCACATACACCATTTAGATTTAATTTTTATGAAACGAAAGATAATAGATGGGTAATGCCATTAAACCCTTATCCAAATGCTAAAGAACATGTATTGGATTTATTAGATTGTCGTGGAACGAAAGAAGCGGTTACTAAAGCGATAAAACAGTGGAATGGTAAAGAATTAGAAGAAGCGGGTTCTAAAAAAGGTATCGTTATGCCGCTCGTGCGCTCTGTTGAAGAGTTTGTTGAAGAAGAACAGTTTAAATATATTGCAGAAACAGAACTCATTGAAATTAAGAAAATAGGAGAATCTGAACCGATACCATTCACTGAGAACCCAGAACAACCATTAAGTGGTATAAGAGCATTAGGAATGGGACATGTTATAGCAGGAGCAGGACTCGGTAGAGGTTTAGCATTACACGGAGCAGACGTACTCAATGTTTGGCGACCAACTGAGTTAGAAGTAGAAACAATGTATTTAACTTCTAATGTAGGAATGCGTTCAACTTATTTAGATATTACAAATCAACAGTCACATAGAGATAAATTTGATGAATTATTAAGTGATGCAGATATATTCTTCATCAATAAAAGACATGGATTTATGGAAAAATATAATGTGACAGCTGAAGCATTAGCAGAGAAGAAACCAGGTATCATACATGCGTCTGTTAATTTACATGGACATGCTGGACCATGGTCAGATAGAAATGGATTTGATCAGACGGCAGGAAGTGTCACAGGTGTCATGAGTTTAGAAGGAACAGATGAACAACCTGCATTGCCACCGATTGTTGTTGTAAATGATTATGTTATTTCATGGTTGTTAGAACTCGGTACAATTAAAGCATTAGAAAGACGAACAGTAGAAGGCGGTAGTTATAGTGTATCTGTATCATTAAGTAAAGTGTCTGCGTATTTAATGTCTTTAGGTATATTTGATAAAGCATATGCACAAGAAGTAGCAAATAGTAATGAAGAACACCGTGCCGTAGCACCAGAACAATTTGAAGCAGAAACACCACTTGGAACATATGTAGGTGTAACAGATCAAGTAGAAATGAGTGAAACACCAGGACACTACGATACAGTATTGATGGTCAGAGGATCAGATAAACCAGCATGGAAGTAGAAAGTGGTGCTGTTAGGGACAGAATTCGGAGAAGTGTCTCTAAGTGAGCGCCCACCTAATTACCAGAATTCGAAATAATGGAAGTTACAGCGTTCTAACTACCACAATTCGGAATAATGATAGTTAGAGAGTTCTAATTACCAGAATTCAGAATAATGGAAGTTAGCTCAACATAATCACACAAAAAGAGAGTGTAAAATAAACTGTGTAAGTAGAGAACGTACGACTCTACTTCACAGTTTATTTTTTATATAATCTAGCGCGCTATCGCTTACTATAT
>NZ_JAJNIR010000021.1:0-44600 GCF_022385935.1 Mammaliicoccus sp. J-M41
AATGATAGAGTACATAGATCCTTTTACTGGGGAAGAAACTCGAAAGAAGAAAAAATAAAACAACCCTTTTAAGGGTTGCTGGGAAAGTAGTACATTTGGCTGATCTTCTCAGTGCCCTTTTAGGGCTGGTCAGTAATAGAGGCTTATAGCCGCAGAACAAACCACCCGTTAAACGGGTGGTTTTGATTTGGACGGGTGCATTGTGAACACTTCTGGTCGAACTTGTTTATAACGGGTGCGTTGTGAACACTTCTCGCCAAACTTGCTCATAACAGGTGCGTTGTGAACACTTCTCGCCAAACTTGTTCATAACGCGTTTGTTAGTTACAAAACTTAGACGAATTGTTAATAAGGACCGTCTTAGTTACAAAACTCGGCCGAAGTGTTAATATGGACCGACTTAGTTACAAAAATCAGCCAAACTGTTACTATGGACCGCCTTAATTACAAAACTCCTGAGATTTGTAACTAAGGAACACAGTATTTGCACTTCTTGCCAAAACTGCTTATAACAGCAGTCCATTATGACAATTTCAATACTCCACTCACACAGAAAAGACTCGAAACATTTGTCTCGAGTCTTCTTTATTACTATTTTTCTTCTTGTTTATCTAATTTTTCATCTAATGCTTTGATTGAAAGTGACTTATCTGTATCTTGGTACTTATATACGATATAGTACTTTCCTTCTGTTTTAAGTTCGTTATAGAAATCTGCTATTATACGTGCATTACTTTGTGCCCATTTGATATCTGTTGCGTATTGATGTACGCCAGGTTTCTCTGGGTTCCATCTCATACTATATAAGGTATTTTGTTCTGGGTTTGATAAATAATGATCATGTATAAATTTCGCGCCACCTGATATGGCTTTTTGAGGTGTATCCCAGCCTCTTTTTTTAGCGTAATTTGCGCCTGTTCCGATAGGATCACTGTCTAATGCGCCGACACCATAAAAGTTATAATACTTTTTACCATCAGATTCTTCTTTAGATTTCGTTACTTTCCCTTTGTCGGTTAACATGACACCATTTGCTAATTCACTTTTGTTATTACCTGTTTCTAATATGGCGTGAGATATTAAATACACTTCATTAACATGCTCTTTCTTAGCAGCATTTAAAAATTCTGTTGTATAATCTTCAAGTACTTCTTGTTTTCTTAACATATGATGAATTCGTTTTTCTTCAATTCCTTGATACTCTGATAAGTTCAAGAATTGATATACTTGTTTTTTATCATTTAAGATTTTTTCTACATCCATCACTTCATATATTTCGCTTCGTGTTGCATTTTTCCAATTGCCTGACTCTGTTGCTACTTGCATTTTCGTATCATTTTTATATTGTTTATTTACCGCTTTACTTAAAGTTAATGGAACTTCTACATTATCTTCTTGTTTATCTACTTCATAAAATTTCAAATGATCTGAAATCAAATAATAAAACAGGCCAACAATAACTAACAAGACTATTGATAATATGACTAAATTTTTAATGGTTTCTAGCCTGGCATTCTTCATCGTTTCACCTCTGTGTTTGTAAACCACCATCAATCATAATTTATTACCTATTTTTTACAATTGCATTAAAGTTTACTCTTTATATTCTATAGGATAAGGGCTTATTATTCAAAAATAAGAATGTTACGTTTTAATTACTATTATATTTCAACAAAAAAAGCAAACATGCTTTGAAAGTATGTTTGCTTATTTATAAGTTGAATAATTCATAAATATAAATGACATTGCCGCTGATCTATTCTTATAGTTATACTGGCTTAAATTGATTGTACCCTCTTCTTCGCCATTTCTATAATTCATAAATCTGTTTACGTTGTTAATCATTACAAAATCTGCGTTATCTCTTATCGTATTCAAGTCATTATTTCTTGCAAAAAAGTGTTCTAAATTTAGATGTTCGTAATCCATATGATGAGCCTCCTAATCTTTGCCCCAATAAAACATATGTCCATATATATAACCAAATATACACGTTTGAAGCGAAAATGTAAATCATTTCAATCTATGTTTTTATAAGATATTTTCGAGAAAAAGTCTTTATTTTTTCAAAATAATCTCATAAATTATGTTCTATTTTAAAGTTTGTCCGTTTTTTTAATATTTAACTGATTTTTAAAGTGTTTCTATATTATTTACAATGCGTTTATCCGGAAATAAACGTGTGCATGCTCACCAAAGAGGACAACATGAAACAACACAAATTTGAACATTATTATAAGCAATATAAAAATATGATTCATTATTTACTGCATCGATATCATATCCAATACGGTTACGAAGATTATTATCAACTGTTATTAATTAAACTATGGACTGAAATTGAGCGATACGATTTTTCAAAGACCGCTTCACTAGATAAATATTTATATACGAAATTAAAGTATTATCTCATTGACTGCATCAGAAAGCAAAGTAAAGATTCAAAACGTGTTTCACCCACTTCTAATCATGAAATGTTAGATCAAAGCTTCATTGAATCTCATCAATTTGAAACATTTAGTATGTTAGAGATTTTATCTCAAGATGAACTCATGTGGTTAACGCTAACATTACAAGGATTCTCAACCCAAGAAATTGCGATATATTTAAATAAAAGTGAATCGTCCATTAAGTATTATCGCAAAAATGCGCGTCGTAAATTGAAATCACATTTTTTATTTTAATTACAATTAAATCTTCAAAAATTACAATATTTTTCCCGAAATTTAAGTAACATGTTATATAGGGAGGTGTATCAAATGACTTTAATCAACCCTAATATGACATTACTGAAATACGCAGATGATTCAGCTTATAGATTCCAAATCGAATATTTAGATAAATCAACCATTTATACTAATCATTCAATCCCCTATCTTATTAATGACGCACTAAAAATTGAAGGTGCTAGTTTAAAATCAAGAGAACATTACGCCAAATACGTCTTAAATATTTCTAAACTGCTTCCCATTCTTATCTATGCCACTGAAGATTTCGTATTATTTCCAACAAGCGCTAAATCTAACTACAATTATATGTTGATTAACAGTAAACACATTGTTCATATCGACGCATACAAACATTACACTAAATTGTTATTAATTAATCAGCATACGAAAGTCATCTATCATGAATATCCTATAATCAGTATGAAACTCGGTGAATCATTAAGACTCATTCAGTTTCAAAAGCATCATCTTAACAGACAAAATCTACCCTCAAATATATAAAAGTCGTTACGCACTAATTGCGTAACGACTTTTTTGTTATTCTATATTAACTTACTACTTACGCCTGATAACAATGCTTGGTATGCACTATTAAAGAATGTCAGCAATACTTCATCTCTTCTAATAATACTTTCCAAATCTTCTTCATAAATTAAAAAGCTTCCATCTTTACCATTATATTCAGCATATGATGGTTCTACTTGTTTCAAGTTGATTTTATCTTGCTTAAACGGATTAATCTTAATAATATAATAAGGAGACTCTCTATATTTATCTCCAAAGTAATAACAAAGTGATACGGTATACTCATCATTACCTTCTACATAAAAAATAGATGTTACATCAAATTTATCCCAGAACAAACCTGTTTTGACATCTTTAATATTTCTTGAATGTAAAAATTGATAATGATCATATTGAGCTTGCTGCATTAATCTTAGTGCATGATATGCAGTCTTTGGATTAAAGATTCGTTCTTTGTCATCTTCATCTAGCGTTTTTTCATATGGAATATTATACGGTTTCGTATTGATAGTGATATCAATGCCGTTATCATGTAATGTATCAAATACAAAGTGATAATATTCTTGAATTGTAAGTCCAGATTTGACGATCATAGATTCTTCTTTTTCATCTATTTTAACGATTAATAACTGATCGATTAAATCTAAGTTAATTTCAAATGTATGATTGTCCTTTTTTAATACGCCTGTAGATAGCCCAACTTGATTGACAGTTAACATGACGTGCTTATATAACGGTTCAGGTGTATTCACAGCTAAACAACATTTCCCCATAATTTGAACAATATATCTTATTGTTGCACGTGTATCACGCCATTCATCAAAATATAACAAGCTCATCTACAACACCCCCTAGTTAGTAATCTATGAAAATTCTTTAAATCTTCTAGCGATTAATAAACGCCTTGTAAAGAATGCATTTACCCATTTGATACCTTTATAACCTATAAAAAATAACACAATACCAATGACAAGGTATAAGGCTTGTAATGTTAATGCTTCACCAATTGGTTTTGTGAAATATAAAGTAAATGTCCCTAATATCAACAAAGCAGCTGTTATTAAAATGCCCGCCATTAAGACATTTCCAAATAATAAACCACCTAACGTGATTACTTTATACAAACTACTTGGTGGTGTTGCTTTATCTATAATTTCATTTTCTACAAATTCATTCACAAATTTACTTGGTTTACCATATTCATCGATTAAATTTTTATCTGCATGATGGTTTAATTTCTCATCCACTATATGTTTTTCTTTTTTATTGATAAACCAAAGCTTTTTATAAACAATGGATTTATATTGTTCGTTATTCATTACACACCTCTAAAATTCATTAATATTTTAATTATAACATTAATCAAACTATACGTTGATTATTTTTCAAAATTGCTATTTTGAAGGAGTGAAAAGGATGTTTAAGTTTAATATCAACTTTATTTCACATGAAAATAAATGGATCTATCATAATGAAGACGCATCGATCATCTACGTCACAAATGGTAATATTAATATTTTTTATCATACATCGAACTACATGATGACATTGAATAAAGGATTTTTGTGCATTGTACCATTTGATGAATATAGCTTTATTTATGCAGTTAATGGTCAAATATGTATACTTAATATTAATAAATTAATGGTATATACATTGGCTTCAAATATTTATGAATACTTCTTACTCAAAAATTTTTACCCCATTATTCAGTCTTTCAAATTTGATAAAGTATGTGACCACTTAAATACGCTTAATATTCTTGCACCTTTTCATAAAGAACAATTAACAACGACCGTTTCTACGAGTATCATTGCGTTATTAGATGATATTAAACAGCCACCCTATTGTGAAATTCCTACTAACGATACCTATGTAAGTCATTCCCACCATAATTATTATAGAAATCGCCATTTGTTTGAAGCTACTGTTGCACTTATTTTCAATACAAATCAAACTATTTCAGATATAGCGTTAGAATATGGCTTTTATGACCAAGCTCATTTTACAAAAGTCTTTAAAAATCATAGAAACATGACGCCGCTTCATTTTAGAAAAAGATACAATGTATATTCACATTACAAATAGCGATTGATAATCTCTTCAGCCTCTATATTCTTTGCTAAAATATTTAATGAATCAAAATTCAAATCTTCTGTAATATCATGCGTTATAACGATTACGTCCATACCAGCATCTATTGCAGCTTGTGCACCATTTGTTGTGTCCTCAATTGCTAAACACTTTTCAGGTTCAACTTTAAGATCATGTGCTACTTGAATGTATAATTCTGGATTCGGTTTAACAAACGCAACATCTTCTCGCCCTTTAATAACATCGACATATTTATCTAATTCTAATCTTTGTACATTAGGCATAATATGCGCTTTATAACTACTAGTTGCGATACCCATTTTCTTTTGATTTTGAGTACCATATTCTATTAAATCTTTAACTACTGGTTTAATCGGTAAAGATTTCGTACCTTCATAATGATCTTCAAACATCTCTTCTAAAGCCTGTTTTGAACCTAAAGCATTTAATATTTTATCATTTAATGCTTCTGATACTGATCCGATAGAAGCTTTATATTCATCTAAACTTATCTTTTCATTATTCTTTTGTTCAATATGTTTATTTAAAGTGTTAAATAAATTAATTTCTGTATCTATTATCGTACCGTCAAAATCAAATATGATTGCATCGTACATGTTCATACACTCCATTCTAAAAAAATAAGAGACTAGGACTATTCTTAATCCCGATCTCTTATTATGATTATAAATCTTCTGATTTAAGTGTCAATTCTAAACGATCGATAATGTTCTCTAATTGAATTAAACTGAGTGATTTTTCCTGTGCAATACGTTCTCTATTTGTTGCTAAATATTGCACGATATCATGTAATGGGATAATTGAGCCTTTTTGTGTCCCATTCTCTTCAATGATAAATAAGCCATCTGACTCATTTAAGTTTAATTCATCTTGTTTAGCTTTAGATAAATCATTCTTAAAATATACTGAACCATGAGGAAAATCTTGATGCTTTCTTTCTTCTAAAGCAATGACTGCATCATGTATATTCACTTGATTTAATCCATTGTAAAATTGATTAATAATTTGAGTGCGATTATCGTGATCGTCGAATAATTTTAGGTTTGTTAACATAGTCATTCACCTCATCCCGTTGCTTATATTTTAACATCTTAAACTGAATATTTAGAGTATTTTATTATTACATTTTCAAGTCATTTATTACATATATTTTTCGGTCTTCACGAAAGCGTCAAAAATTGCGTCGTTTCCATATTGTAATTAATTTCAAAAAATAATAATGTTAAATAGAAGTTATACATTATTTGAAATAGAGGTTGAGTACATGAACAAAAGTTTTAATCCATTGAGACGGTTACATTTTTATGCGGCTTTCTTTATCACACCTTTATTATTGACACTCTCACTTACTGGTATTGGTTATTTATTTTATACAAATGTAGAAAATAATATTTACCACGATGAATTTTTTAAAGATAGCGCTACAAAGGGTCATCAATCACTAGATGATGCTATTCAAGAAATTAGAGATGTATATAAAGGATACGACATTCAAAAAATTAGTATTATGAATGAGCCATACAATAACAGAGTTACAATCGGGAATGAAGAGGGTGATTCACGCTATATTTTCTTGGATGAACATAACCAAAGAGTTGCAAATCAAAACGCTAAATATACATATTCCAACGTATTAAGAGAAGCACATAGTTCTTTATTTGTTGGTGGTAGTTTTGTAAATTATTTAGTTGAGCTAGCAGCATGTTGGACAATTTTTATGATTATATCAGGTATTTATTTAACTTTTAAATCAAAAGCATTGAAACCAACAAAAAAGAAATCATCATTCTTATTTAATAGACGATTACACGCGATTATAGGACTTGTTATTGCAATTCCTATATTTATAATCGTATTAACTGGTTTACCGTGGTCAGCACTTATGGGTAAACAAATTAACCAATTTGCTGAGGATCATCCAAAGCTTGGCTATACAGCATTACAAGCTAACCCACCAGAATCAGAAGATAATGAATTACCCTGGGCAACTCGTACTAAGGAGAAACCTTCATCTAAAAAAGATCCACATGCCGCACATCACGGTTCTATGAGTAATGTGATTGGTGCAGATGGACAACAAAGTTTAGAAAATATTATCGCAAATGCTGAAGAAAATGGCATTAAAAAGCCATTCTCTATCGTTTACCCTTCTGATGAAAAAGGTGTATTCACTGTTTCGAAAAGTAGTAATACAGGTGTTACAGGACTAGACGTTGCACCAAAAGAAGAAACAACAGCATATTTCGATCAATACTCAGGTAAACTATTAGATAAAGTAGATTATGATGATTATGGTATTATCGGTAAATGGTTCAGTTTCGGTATACCTTTACATGAAGGTCATCTATTTGGAACTGCAAATAAAATCATTAACCTATTAGTTTGTTTAGCCTTTATTGGTGGTATTACATTTGGTTTCTTATCATGGATGAAACGAAAGAAATCAAACTCATTTAGCGCACCAATAAGAACTAGTAATCAAATTCCAATTGGACTCATTGTATTCTTAGTTATACTAGGAATCGCAATGCCATTATTCGGATTATCACTTATTCCAGTTGCTATTATTGAATTCTTCTTATGGAGACGACATAATAGATTAAATACAGTGTAAATAAAAAGCATATCACGCATCTAAAATTAAATTCAGATGCGTGATATGCTTATTTCTATACAAATATTTAAATGCATTCATATATTCATTAAACTTAGCTATTAGCCTCATCATAATCATTACAAACTGCTTCAAGTAAGTGTCTTAAATCATGATCATCCATATCATCTGGAACTCTAACTTTTATAAGATGATTTTTATCAGTAATAACATGAAAATAATGATGGTCATTCTCATATCCTTTTCCTAGTATTTGCATGAATAACATCCCCTTAGATATATATCAAACACTCATATACTAATAGTATCATACTTATTTAATTTATTTTAATATTTGAATTTCATAATAAATTGTTTACAAGTTAGGCTCAGGATGTACATAAGATGAATAAGCGCCTGCTTCTTTTAATTGATGTTCAACTAAATCACATATATCATGTGCTTCATCTAATGTTAAATCTTTATCTACAATGATCGTTACATCAAGAAAGACACTATTACCATGATAACGCCCTTTTATAGATGGAACGTCTAATACGCCCTCTATATTTTCAATTTCTTCTATATAATTATTTAAATCTTTTTCATGAAAACCATCACTCAAAGTGAATATTGATTCTTTAAAAATCGTAAAACCAGTATAAACAATAATAAAGCCAAGAATAACAGCAAGAATAATATCAATTATAGGTAGACCAAACTGTGTAAATATAAGGCCAATACCAGTACCGATGCTGACTAACGCATCAGACAAATTATCTTTTGCTGCTGATTTAAGTGATGTACTTTTAGTCTTAATCGCTAACTTCCAATTAAATAAATATACTAAAATCATAATAATACCACTTATAAAACTAACCCATATTGTTAGTGTGCTAGGTTCACTATAATTACCTTGAACTAACTTAGGAATGTTGCTAGAAATAACTTCTATCCCGACAAACATAATGATAAAAGATACAATTAAAGTTGTAATATTTTCAGTCTTCATATGTCCATAAGGATGATTTTTATCTGCAGGTTTGACTGAAATCTTCAACCCTATCAGTACTGCCACAGAAACAAATATATCTGTTAAGTTGTTTAAACTATCCGCTTTTAATGCAGCTGAATTATAAGTTGTCCCTACTACATATTTCAAAATAGAAAGGATAATATAAGTAACCAAACTTATATATGCGCCACGTTGTGCAATTCTCAAATTATTTGCCATTTCCAACACTCCGATTTTTTCACTGAAATATGATTATATAACAAAATTTGAGACAAGTTAATGAATTAGTTATCGTAAAATAATATAAATTATTTCGCATATTTATGTTTTAGGCATGCCTATATTTCAAGTACATATTCTCTTATAATATAGTATTTATATATCTAAAAATTTTTAATATATGCTCTTATGATATTTGTTACTATAAGCTCTCTTAATTACACTTCCTCCTACTTTTGTTACTTCTAAAAATCATTTTATTTACAAAACTAAAAAACCCAACAAAGTTAACTAACTTTGTTGGGTTCGATGATCTTCATTCTTATAAAATACTTAATCCGCTAGCCTTAATATCTTTAGCAAATCCTTGAACTGTATCTACAGATAGTTCATTAATATCTCTTCCGATGTTTGGTACTTTTGCTACTACATCTTTTGGACATGTAATGATATCTACGCCAATTTCGTCTGCTTGAATAACATTAAATAATTCACGGCAACTTGCCCATAATAATTTAACGCCTTCTTTACTATGACAAACTTTTTCTGATTCTTTCATTAATGGTAGTGGATCTACACCTGTATCAGCAATTCTACCTGCGAATACTGAAACATAAGTTTCAACACCTGGTTTAATTGCTTCTACTATGTCTTTAACTTGTTCAATTGTATAAACAGCAGTGACGTTAACTTTAACATCACTTTCTGATAATTTTTTAATTAAAGGAATCATTGATTCACCTTGTGTATTTACAACAGGAATTTTAACAAATACGTTTTCACCGTATTGTTTTAAGATTTCTGCTTCTTTAGCCATTGTTTCTATATCATCTGCAAATACTTCAAATGAAATTGAAGCATCTGGTATTGCTTTAACGACATCTTCAGCAAATGTTTTATAATCCGTTACACCTGCTTTTTTCATTAAACTTGGATTTGTTGTAAAACCATCAACTTCTTTATTCTGATAGGCTTGTTTCATTTCTTCAATGTCTGCACCATCAGCAAAAACTTGTACTTTAAGATTACTCATGAATTTCATTCCTTTCTACATGTTGTGCATTTATCGTACCATAATTTGCAATCGCTTACTAAATTATTTGTTTAAAACGACAATATCCAAGTTATTTTAAATGTATTTTGAGGTGCTTTATGGCATAATAAGAATAAATATAAATCAAATAATATTTTTTAAGTAATATAAATATAAATTGCTTAGGTGGTGTATTTTGATGGCTGATAATATAGAAACAATAAAGCATTTCAAACTATATACGACCGGTTCGTTTTTAGGTGATGAAGCAGTCATCAATAATAGTCCTACGAGCCGAGTTGAACGGTACTATATTTTTTCCTACTATTTAGAAATTAATGATTTCAAAATACTCATAAATACAGGCTTTTCCGAACATGTGAAACCAAGCACTGATTTAAAAACTTTAAAATTATTTCGTAGACAAGACTATAAAGTGTACGAAACGTTGCCAAGTCAATTGTTGAAAGATCATATACATCCAGATGAGATCGATTATTGTATCATTACCAATTTTTCAAGTCATCATCTCGGTTATTTAAATGCGTTTAAAAATGCGACTATCATAACTTCAAGTGAAGCTTATCATGATTTTATTACACAACAAGTTTCCAACAACAATAACCTTCAATTAAGCTTTCATGTTATGCCAGATAACTTTAAAGAGCGCATTGAATTTGTAGAAGATTTTGTACAAACAGAACACCCTATTTTGGGTAAAGGATATAAAGTCTTCAATCAAGATGCCTTAGTTAGCTTTGATTTGCCAGGAGCCATGCCAGGTCAATTTGGCTTAATGATGACATTCTCTAATTTAAAGATTTTTATGTGTAGCGATGCCGCATGGTGCCGTTCAAATATTCAAAAGAATGACCTTCCTACTAAAAGATTGTTGCGCAAAGCATACAACGGCGAACTTTTCATTGAAACCCATTTAAAACTTATTGATTTAAAAGAAAATGCGAATACCTCTCTTTTCATCATTCCTAGTCATTGTAAAAAAATGGACGACTTTGAAGAAGTAATGGAATTATTAGATGCAATAAAATAATTTATATGATAACATAAACGATTATACGGAATTTTTGGAGGGCATCATGGATAAAGCTAAACGCTATTTTTATATATCAATTATACTTATTATTATTAGTTTATTTTTAAGTGCACAAAACCCACTTTTAGAAACGATGTTTGGATCTTTAGTGTCACTCGTACTAATAAGTAGTATATTAAACGGTATTTTATTATTAATCGCTGTCTTTACAACTGATAAGTCAATTAAATATCAAACTGATAAACACACAACTCTTTCAAAATTGAATAAACTATTACCAATCGTTTTATTCATCGTCATTTTATATCATATTGTCGTTATAATAAGATTTTTCGGAATAATTTAAGGGAAACATTATGTTTCCTTTTTTTAATGAGGAGGTTTATTAAATGGTATATTTAGCAATATTTTTAGGTGGTGCTATAGGTGGAGGGTTAAGATATTTAGTTTCCTTAATGATCACTAATGACGCATTCCCGTTCTCCACATTAACCGTTAACGTAATCGGAGCACTTTTAATGGGTATATTCTCTACATATTTCATTAACTATTTCAAATCACATCCAAATATTAAAAAATTAATAACAACAGGCTTCTTAGGTGCTTTAACAACATATTCATCTTTAAGTTTAGAAACAGTCGAGCTACTAGAACGTGGACATATATTCCTTGCAGGCACGTATTTACTCGTTAGTTTACTTCTCGGTTTCATATTTATTGCAATAGGTTATAGGAAAGGAACTGACCAAGCATGACGTTATTATATATTATGATAAGTTCAGGTATAGGTGCTCTTTGCAGAAATTTTGTGAATGAATTCTTCACTAAACTGTATACAAATCACTTCCCAGTAGCTACTTTAACTGTTAACGTAATCGGAAGCCTTATAATTGGATTTGCTGCACAATATTTAAATGATGATAGTTTTTCATATGCAATTATTGCAATAGGCTTTTGCGGAGGATTTACAACATTCTCTACTCACTTTTTAGAAATTTATGAACGATACTTGTTAAAATCATATAAAATGATGACTATTTATATCGTATCTACAGTCATACTATCAATCGGAGCATGTTATTTAGGTTATCACTTATAAAGCCTCTTACGTAAAAGGTTCATTTATATGTATGACAAAATAAAAAGGACTGATAAGAATAAATTTTTCTTATCAGTCCTTTTGTGTTTATTATTGACCAGTAAAGACTTCTGGGTCTGGTCCGATTCTTTCGTCTTTATTTAAAGCATTTAATCTTGAAAGTTGATCTTCTGATAACTCAAAATCAAATACGTTTAAGTTTTCTTCGATTCTTGATGGTGTTACTGATTTAGGAATAACAACAATATTTTCATCAATATTCCATCTTATAATAACTTGAGCTGGTGTTTTACCTAACTCATTTGCAACTTCTTTTACAACTTCGTCTTCTAATATTTGTCCATTCATTAAAGGAGACCATGATTGTGCAACAATTTTTTGTGCTTCTAAATAAGTTCTTAATTCTTTTTGAGTTAAGTATGGATGACATTCTATTTGATTAATAACTGGTTTAATAGAAGCTTCTTGTAATAATGATTCTAAATGATGTACGTGGAAGTTACTTACACCAATATTTTTAATTTTGCCTTCATTGTATAAGTCTTCCATAGCTTTCCATGTTTCTGTGATAAGGTCTTTATCTTGGCCAGGCCAATGAATTAAATATAGATCTACATAATCTAAACCTAATCTTTCTAAAGATGCTTCATATGCTGATTGAACATTCTCTCTACCATAATCTGTCATCCAAAGTTTAGTTGTAATAAATAGATCTTCTCTATTTAATCCTGTTTCTTCTAATCCTTCTTTGATACCTTGTCCAACTTTTTCTTCGTTGTGATAAGTTTGAGCTGTATCTATATGTCTATAACCACTTATAATAGCATGTTTAACTGCTTCTCTACATTCATCATTATTTTCTACTCTGAATGTTCCTAACCCTAAAGCTGGTATAGAATTGCCATTGTAAAACTCAATTATTTTCTGTGTCATTTTACTGCCTCCTAATTTTAGACGATACTTAAATTAAAATTGAAACAACTTTAGTTTCTAAATATGGTTCAATACCTTCTGAACCACCTTCTCTACCAAATCCACTTTCCTTCATTCCACCAAATGGAATATGAGCTGCACTTGGTCCGCCATCGTTCCAACCAATTACACCATAATCTAAGTTCTCATACAACTTTATACCATTACTATAGTTTTCAGTAAAGAAATATGCTGCCAAACCAAATGGTGTATCGTTTGCTTTTATAATAACTTCATCTAAATCTTTATAAGTTTGAATTGGTGCTACCGGTCCAAACGTTTCTTCTACCATGATTTTCATATCGTCTGAAACGTCAGATAGAACAGTTGGTGTAATAAAATAACCACCATCTTTATAACTATCTCCTCCAGTAATCACACGAGCACCTTTACTCGTTGCATCTTCAATATGAGATTTAACTTTTTCAAAACCATCTGCATTAATAACAGGACCTATATCTGTTGATTCATCCTGACCATCGCCTACTTTTAATTTACTAACTTCTGCTCTAAGTGCATCTTCAAATGCGTCTTTAATAGATTCGTGTACGTATATTCTATTTGCACATACACATGTTTGTCCTGCATTTCTAAATTTAGAAGCAATTGTTCCTTGAACTGCTTTATCTAAATCTGCATCCTCATGAACAATCAATGGTGCATGGCCGCCTAATTCAAGTGTTACTTTCTTCAATGTCGAACTAGATTGTTCCATTAACTGTTTACCTACAGGTGTTGAACCTGTATAAGTAATTTTTGAAATTAAAGGATGTTTTGTAAAAATTGCACCGACGTCTTTTCCTGAACCATTTACATATTGGATAACACTTTGATCAAATCCTGCTTCATGTGCAAGATCAACTAATTTCATAGTTGTAAGAGGTGTATCTTGTGCTGGCTTACATATAAACGTACATCCTGCTGCTAATGCTGGTGCTGCTTTTCTAGTCATCATAGCTGCTGGGAAGTTCCATGGTGTTATACTCGCTACAACGCCTACAGGTGCACGTGTAACGATAAGTCGTTTGTTATCAACATGTTCTGGAATGGTTCTTCCATAAGTACGTTTTGCTTCTTCAGCAAACCATAATATATAATCTGTCGCATATTTAACTTCACCTAAAGCTTCTTTTAATGGTTTTCCACTTTCTTTTGTCATAATTAAAGCAATTTCTTCTTTATTTTCAAGAATCAATTCATACCATTTATATAACAATGCACTACGTTCATGAGCTGGTTTCTTTTTGTATGTTTGAAAAGCATCATGTGCCTGTTCAATCTTGTTGTTAATATCTTCTTCCGTATTGTTCTTAATCGTTTCGATTACTTCACCAGTTGCAGGATTTTTAACTTCAAAATTTTCTTTTACCATACTTATAACCACCTTTTTTAGTATAAAAATAGCGCTACATAAAATGCAGCGCTTAGTTATTACGGGTTAAACTTTTCAATTTCATCCATAATTCTCTCAAGGTCTTCCACACTATATTGGAATCTACCATGGAATACAAATTTATTAAAGAAATGTTGAAGTTGTTTTTCACCAACTAACACTTTAATGTTAGGGTCTTGTGAATAATTACTGATAGTTGCTTCACTTACTTCATTTGGATGGAAGTAAATAATTGGTGTCGGTGTATATTTAAGTTCTAACTGTCTTTGTAATTCTTCAGTTGTATTATCAACTTCTTTAACTTCATCAGTATATGAATGGAATGCTGCAGTTTTATTATTTGATTGTTTTTCAAGTAATAACGTTTGTTCTTTGTTTGGGTTTAAATCCAATGTTTCAAAGACTTGTCCTAATACTGGAAAATCACTAAACTGCTGTTCAGTAATACCGTGATAGATATGACCACTTACTAAATTAGAGTCAATTACGTATATACCCGTTCTTGTTAAGACTAAATGATCAATTTGTCGAACTTTACCTAATGGATCTTTAGGTAAGAAGATATTTGCCATAATATGCATATCTTCAGGTCTAATTCTACGTTCATTAACAAGTTGGTCTCTCAACTCTAACAAATGTCTATCAGTTATATATTCCCCTTCATTCTTAGAAAATAACTTTAATGAGTCAATTTCTCTTTCTTTTTGTGAAATTGCTTCTTGATGAGTTTCTTCTTGTTTCGTTAGAACCTTTTTATTTTCAACTCTTTCATGATCTAACTTTTCTTTATGTTCAGATTTAAGCGTCTCATTTTCTTTTTTATGAGCTTCTTGAATCTTATTCAAAGATTTTTGTTTCTGCTTTAATGAAACAAAGAATAATATAATAAATAGTATCGCAATAACGATCGCTGCGATTAATCCATAATGAATCGGTTCTAATTGACTCATAATTGTAGATCGCTCCCTTTCATATGTATTAATTCCATTATAGTAAAAATTACAAATAAATTCAGTATATATCATGAAATATATTGATTATATAACGTAATTTCTTATACTTCATACATTTGAGTAGTTAAACCACACTTTAATAGTAAATATTTTATAAAAATTCAGTTCATTATGAACAACTTGACTTAAATTTGTTTGTAACGGGTGCGTTGTGAACACTTTCGCCCAAACTTGTTCATAACGAGTGCCTTAATTACAAAAGTCAGCTCAAGTGTTACTAAGTATAGCCTTAGCTACAAAACTCGCCTGAAATGTTACTATGGGCAGCCTTAGTTACAAAACTCGCCTGAAGTGTTACTATGGACCTCCTTAATTACAAAAGTCGGCTGAAATGTTACTATGGACGCCCTTAATTACAAAACTACTCAGAAGTGTAATTATCGGTACCAGTATTTGCACTTCTAACCAAAACTGCTAATAACGACCCCAGTATTTGCACTTTCACCCTAAACTGCTAATAACAACCTCAGTATTTGCACTTCTAGCCTAAACTGCAAATAACACCCCCAGTATTTGCACTTCTTACCAAAACTGCTAATAACGACCCAACTTCCACCTAACCTAAAATAAAAACTCTGCATAAATCCCGTAAGATTATATACAGAGCTTCATCATTTATTTTAATAAGTCTTTTAGTAAATCTACTTTATCTAATTGTTCCCATGGTAATTGAACATCTGTTCTACCGAAGTGACCGTATGCTGCTGTTTTTTTGTAGATTGGTTGTCTTAAGTTTAACATTTGAATAATACCTGCTGGTCTTAAATCAAATACTTCTCTTATTTTTTCTACTAATACAGTTTCTTCTACTTTACCTGTACCAAAAGTATCTATTGAAATGGATACTGGTTGTGCTACACCGATTGCATATGCTAATTGGACTTCACATTTATCTGCTAATCCACTTGCTACTATATTCTTAGCAACATATCTTGCAGCGTATGCTCCTGATCTATCTACTTTAGTAGGATCTTTACCACTGAAACATCCTCCGCCATGTCTTGCATAACCACCGTAAGTATCTACGATGATTTTTCTACCTGTTAATCCAGCATCTCCTTGTGGTCCGCCAATTACAAATCTACCTGTTGGATTAATAAAGAATTTAGTTTCTTCATCTAATAATTCTTTAGGTACGATTGGATAAATAACATGATCTTTAATATCTTGTTGAATTTTTTCTAATTCAATTTTTTCATGATGTTGTGAAGAAATAACGATTGTATCTACTCTTACTGGTTTATCATTTTCGTCATATTCAACTGTTACTTGTGTCTTACCATCTGGACGTAAATATTCTAAAGTACCGTCTTTACGTACATCTGTTAATCTCTTCGCAAGTTGATGAGCTAAATAACCTGGTAAAGGCATGTATGTTTCAGTTTCATTTGTAGCAAAACCAAACATAAGACCTTGGTCACCTGCACCAATTGATTCTATTTCTCTATCTGATAAATCATCTCTATCTTCTAATGCGCAATCTACACCTTGTGCGATATCTGGTGATTGTTCATCAATAGCAGTTAAAATCGCCATCGTTTGGAAATCATAACCGTACTTCGCTCTTGTGTATCCTATATCTTTTACTGTTTGTCTAACTACTTTAGGGATATCTACATAAGTTGAAGTAGAAATTTCACCTGCAATTAAAGCCATACCAGTTGTTACTGTTGTTTCACAAGCGACTCTTGCTTTAGGATCCCCTTTTAATAATTCATCCAAAATAGCATCGGAAATTTGGTCCGCAATTTTATCTGGATGCCCTTCTGTTACTGATTCTGATGTGAAGAGTCTTCTATTCTTTGACATAAAAAATCTCCTTTAAATAAAGTTGTACGGTCTCTTCCTCAGCGCAAATAAAAAGTGCCTTCTCTCAATAAAGATATAGAGAGAAGGCACACTCGTCCATTCGCTCTTATCGTTCAGACAATATTGGTCTGCAAACGGTTTGGCACCTTTCTTTCATTAGAAAGAGGTTGCTGGGTTTCATTGGGTCCATGTCCCTCCACCACTCAGGATAAGAGAATCCGTCAGAAATGATAATACTAAAGTTTTCATAATATGTCAATGGAACGAAACACATTCAAATTTCTAAAAAAATTTTATAACAAATTTACTCATTAGTATAGACTATATATTTTAATGTGTTATACTAATTCCATGAAAATGCTTACAACATTAATATTAGACATGGGGGTCGTCATTTATGGCAATACAGTCAATTACCGAATCAATCGAACTTTCAAACCTTTTAAAGAAGGACACTACACTACAACAACTTTCTAGAACTGAATTGTACAATCACATTCTAGAAGCAGGAGAAGGCGTATTAACAGAATCTGGTGCAATCAGAATGGAAACTGGTAAATACACAGGTCGCTCTCCTAAAGACAAATTTATCGTTAAAGAGGAAGATACTGAACAAGATATTGATTGGGGAACAATCAACCAACCTATCTCAGAAAGTAACTTTTTAAATTTATATGATCAAGTTATTGACTACTTAAACCAAAAATCACAACTTTATGTCTTTAATGGATATGCAGGTGCAGATGAATCATCACGTTTAGATTTACGTGTTATTAATGAGTTACCTTGGCACAACTTATTTGCACAGAATATGTTTATCCGCCCAGAAACTAAAGAAGAAGCACTTAATATCAGCCCTAATTTCACTGTTATTAGTGCACCAGGATTTAAAGCTGATCCAGAAAAAGACGGCACAAATTCTGAAACATTCATTATTACTTCGTTCAAACACCGTGTCATATTAATTGGTGGTACTGAATACGCTGGTGAAATGAAAAAAGGTATATTCTCAGTCATGAACTATTTATTACCTAAAAAAGGCATTATGAGTATGCACTGTTCAGCAAACGTAGGTTATAACAAAGATGTAGCTTTATTCTTTGGTCTATCTGGTACAGGTAAAACAACTTTATCTGCAGATCCTAATAGAAAATTAATCGGTGACGATGAACATGGTTGGAACGAAAATGGTGTCTTCAATATTGAAGGTGGTTGCTACGCTAAAACAGTAAGTCTTAGCCGTGAAAAAGAACCACAAATTTACGATGCTATCCGTTATGGAACAGTTTTAGAAAATGTTACCGTAAATCCTAATGGATCAGTTGATTATGACGACACTTCATTAACTGAAAATACAAGAGCTGCATACCCAATTGATTTTATCGATAATATTATTACACCATCAATAGCTGGTCACCCAAATACTATTATCTTCTTAACTGCAGATGCATTTGGCGTATTACCACCTATTTCTAAATTAGATAAATCACAAGCTATGTACCATTTCTTAAGTGGATTCACTTCTAAGTTAGCAGGTACAGAAAGAGGCGTAACAAGTCCTCAACCAGTATTCTCAACATGTTTCGGTTCACCTTTCTTACCATTACATGCAACTGAATACGCTGAATTACTTGGTAAACTAATCGATGAACACAATGTAGATGTTTATCTTGTAAACACTGGTTGGACTGGTGGCGAATACGGTGTAGGTTCAAGAATGGACTTGAAGCATACACGTTCAATGATTCGTCGTGCAATTAGTGGAGAAATTAAGAATTCAGAATTTGTTAAAGATGAAATCTTTGGTCTTAATATTCCGAAACATGTACCAGGTGTACCTTCAGAAATATTATATCCACGTAATACTTGGGTATCTTCTGACGCATATGACGAAAAAGCAAAATTACTTGCTATGAACTTTAAAGAAAACTTCAGTAAATTCGGTGAGTCTTCTGAGCATATTCAAGAAGAAGGCGGATTTACGTATAATCGCTTATAAAATATTAAAAGAGCTAGGGCCTTATTGGTCCAAGCTCTTTTCACATTTATACATCCATTCTTTAATTTGTAACAATGTTTGCTTTTCTATTTCTGGTCTTAAAACATGGCCTTCTCCACTTAAATAGATTGTTTGATGATCTACCGCTTCTTGCTTTAAATGTTCTTCTAGATGATATGCCATATTAATATTAACTTGCTTATCTTCATCACCATGAACGATTAATATAGGCGGACTATCTTTATGAATAGATTGCAATGCATTTCTACGTGCATATGCTTCAAATTGTTTTTTAGGATGTCCGACCATTCTTTTTAACATCCCTCTTAGATCAATTCGTTCTTCATACATCATCAATAAATCTGAAACGCCACCCCATATAATGTAACTCGTCGCTTTCACTTTTTGATACGTAAGTAAGCCTTGAATACCACCTCTAGAGAATCCAATCATATGAACAGGAACGTTTGGGTAATGTGACTTTAATATTTCGATACCTTTTATAACATCATGTAGGTCATCACCACAAAATTCATCTCTACCTTCACTACCGTTACTACCTCTGTAATAAGGTGCAAAGACAAGTGTATGCTTATCTTTAAATTGCGCCATACGACCTGGTCTCACTCTACCTACTTGTCCTTTTCCACCACGTAAATATACAACGATGCGATTAACACGTTCATTTGGTGTCATCAACATGCCTCTAACTTTCAATTCATCCACTTCATATATCACTTCTTCAGTTAGATGATGATTAAAGAAAACTGGCATTTTTTTCTTACTGTAGAAATCCAAGTTTATACATCCTTTCAACGCACTTTAATATTGCTGTATCTTTTAATAGAAAACTCTTCTCTTCTTCAGGTATATCATTGATTTCTTTAGCAATAACGGGTCCATAAGTTTCGAAATACGCTTTATTGCTATCCATTGACTCAACTTCAATAAAATAGACATCTTTATTAAATGGGATTGTATCATGTACAGTATACGAAGCAATAAACGTTATATTTTTAGCGACCGCACCCGTTTCTTCATATAATTCACGCTGAACAGCCTCTTTATTCGTTTCATTTGGTTCAACTTTCCCACCAGGAAATTCAATACCTCTTATCTTATGATGCGTTAACACATATTCATTATTAAAAATAGGAATACCTAGAACATGTTTCGCATTTTGTTGATCTGTTGGACATTTATAAGCTAAATCAACATCCAATCCATTTGGATCTTTGTAGCGCATGATACACGACCTCTTTCTTCAATTATGATAAACTGTATATACATATTATTAGGAAGGTAGAAGATATTGAAAAAGTTAACCTTAACGACCTTAGTATTAACAATTACTCTTATTCTAGCAAGTTGTAGTCCAGAAGGTCAAAATAAATTTGATGATAGTAGCGATGCTATCGAAGCTTTTCAAAAAAATATTAAAAAAGTAGATTCACATTCGATTAAATCTAGTAACGAAACAACAGTTGATTTTCAAGATAAAAAAACAACGCTTAAACAACTGTCACATGGCCGAACAAACCACCATGATAAACTTGCATTTAATGTCGAACAAGAAAGTAATACAAAACAATTTCCAGTGCATAATAAAAGTGTTTGGATTGATTCAAACGAAATCAAATCCTCACCTAAATCTAAGTATTTAAATTATCATGCAAAGAATGCCGAAATAGATTATTATCAAAAAATTGGACAAGATTGGTTCGATTTAACGACTTTTAATCAAAGTTTACTTAAACCTATTGAAGACGATGTCACTTTAGAAAACGATACCCTTTCATATGAAGGTACAGGTAAAGTTATGGAATATCTCTATCAACTAGGATTTAGCCAATCACCTCTGGCAGATCAAGCGTCATTAAGCAATATTAACGACTTAAAAATTAAAAGTGGTAAGTTTAAGCTTACATTCCAAAAAGACAAAACATTACCAAAAACGCTAACCTTTAACATTAAAGCAACTGGAAAAATTAAAAATGAAACGATTAACATTCATATGAAACAGACAACAGATTTCTATAAATTCAATTCTACTGATGTTAAACCATACCAGAACTTAACGAAAAACAATTATAAATAGGAGCATTGCTATGAAAAAAGTATTTATTAAATTAATACGCCTTTATCAACGATATATATCGCCACTGACACCACCAACATGCAGGTTCCAACCAACATGTTCTAACTATGCTGTTGAAGCTATTTCAGAGTATGGGGTTATAAAAGGGACTTGGTTAGGTACGAAACGCATCTTAAAATGCCACCCATTTCATCCAGGTGGCTACGATCCTGTTCCACCTAAAAAAGATAAATTAACAAAATAAAAGGCATATGCGCTAAAAATTTAGCACATATGCCTTTTATTTTGTTAATTTATCTTTATCAACTATCGGTCGTACATATTTAATTTGATGACCATTAGTCTTTGCGCTATCAACAACGAAATCTTCCGTGAAGTAATAATCACTTGGCGTCACATCACTCGGATATGAACTGTGCTGTGCCAAGTAAGCTGTAAAGTAACTACTAAGTCCAAATTCATACATTCCACCTATGACATATTTAAGTCGATGTTCGTGACAATATTCAATAATTTCAAGTGCTTTATCTATCCCTCCAACACGTGAAGTTTTAATCACAACACCATCGATAAGATGTTGCTGATTAAATTGAATAATTCCCTCTAAATTTAGAGCACTTTCATCAATAAATACTGGTAACTCGAGCGTATTAACATGCTCAATATAGTCCTCATATTTAGAAAATGGCTGCTCAATATATATAAATTGTTCATCTTTAAATGTATTTAATAAAGAAACATGTTCATGATTTAACACGCCATTTGCATCAATCGCTCTTTGTATTTGCGGATAATATTCTGTTAAAAATTCTATATCTTGATTAACTTCGTCATGCCATTTTAATTTAATTCTCGTTGGTAATTCACCTTTATATTGCTTGAAATATTGTTCAATATTTTGATTAATTGTTGCACCATATGCTACTTCAATCGGCTTTAACTCATGGAATTTCTGAAAGAATATCATAGACATAACGCTACGTGCATTCGGATATTCATTGAGTTCATCTATTAATTCACAACATAATGGATAGCTATTAAAATCAACAAATTCATGTTTTTCGAACCATTTTATTAAAGTTTCTTCAACTTTATTTATTGTCTCGAAATGATACCAGTCACTATTAAACGCATTGCATTCACCATAATATGTAGACCCATTCATGTCTTGCCATTCTACAATTAATGCTTCTCGTTCATTTAATTCTACTAAAGGTGTTCGTATTGGTACTCTGAAAGGTGCTTTGAATCTATAGTAATGCAAACTATTTTTTCTCATTCATGACCCACGCCTTTACTTTATATCTTGAAAGTTTACCTGTTGAAGTTCTTGGAATTTCATTTATTTTATAAAAGTATTTTGGGTGTTTATACTTTGCTAATTTTGTAGCGAGTATATTTTTAAATACATCATCTTGGATAGTCTGTTCCGCTTCATACACTAATGCTGGTACTTGCCCCCACTTTTCATCATCAACTGGTACAACAACACAATTTTGAACGTCAGGATGATTTAATATCACATGTTCAATTTCAAATGGATAAATATTTTCTCCACCACTAATGATTAAATCTTTTCTTCTATCATAAATATATACATAACCTGAATTATCTATTGATCCCACATCACCTGTTTTAAAATAACCATCTTCAAATGTATCTGAATTCTGACTACCTGTTAAATAACCATTCATCACATTTCCACCATATACAGCGACTTCCCCATGTCCTTCTTTATTTTGATTTAAAATTTTAAGTCGAACATTTGAAGGTACTTTCCCTACTGTACTTGGTTCTTCACGTAACATCTCTGGACTTGCTGTCACAAACTGCGAGCATGTTTCAGTCATTCCAAACGAATTATAAATCGGTAATTGATTGTCTAACGCTTTATTAATCATCGTTTCGGATAACTTTGCGCCGCCTAATAATATTTTTTCTAATTGATATGGTTGTGTTAACTCATCTTGCATCAACCATTGTAATGTTTGAGGCACTAATGAAATATGTGTGATGTTATCATTTTTAATTAAATGCATTACGCGATTTACATCAAATTTCGGTTCTAAAATAAGTGTAAAACCTTCTATTAAACTACGTATTAACACACTTAAACCTGAAATATGGTAAATCGGCAAGACGGACAACCATCTCGTTGATTCATCATAGCCGAGACTTTCTTTGCAACCCATTGCACTAAAATAATGATTTGAAAAAGTTTGTGGTACAGCTTTTGCAGGACCAGTTGTACCAGAAGTAAACATAATCGTCGCAATATCATCCATATCAAACGTAAAATCATAATTCTCATGTTTACTGTCTTCCAAATAAATATCCTCAATATCAATACAATTTTGCTTGATATTTAAAGGTTTATACGTAAAGACCGTTTGAACGCCAATACTTTCTAATTGTTGTTCAATTTCAACTGGTGTTAACTTCGTATTAATCATAACCACTTCTACATTTGCTAACCAAGCTGCAATGATAAGTGATGCATGTTTAATATCATTCTTGATATATAATCCAACTCTTTTCAATTGAAGTTGTTTAATGTAATGTGCTTTATTTTTAGAATCGTTAAATAGTTGTTCATACGTTAATTCAACATCACCTTGTTGAATTGCAATTTTATGCGGTGCACGTAACACCTGTTGTTCAATCCAATGTTTCATCGTTTGGACCTCCTTATACCATTATTCATTATAACGATATTTTTGAATTTAAACATAAAAAATGCTTTATAATATCAAAAAACCTAGGCGATTAATTCACCTAGGTTTCCATCATATTAGATTGCTTCTTTTTCTCTTCTTTGCGTAACGAATCGTTCAAGTAATAAGAAGACAAGTCCTATAATTGTTAAGAATGGCGCGACTAACGCTAAATCCTTAACTTCTAATTGACTAACTACGATACCGCCGATGAACGCACCAAGCGCATTACCGATGTTAAATGCAGATTGGTTCATCGTACTAGCAAGCATTGGTGCATCTTGTGAAATGACCATACTTTTAAATTGTAATGATGGGCTCATACTAAAGCCAATCAAACCAAATACAAAAATACCGACAACCATTAGCAAGCTATAGTTTTGAATAAAGTACATCATAAAGATATATATTGGGAAGACGATAAATATCGTATTCAGTGCTTTATTTAAATTCCAGTCTGCTAATTTTCCACCAATAATATTACCAAATGTTACACCAACACCGAATATAATAAGGACAAATGAAATCCAGCGTTCTTCTATATGCGAAACATTGATTAATATTTGAGAAATATACGTGAAATAAGCAAATACACTACTGAATCCGAATAGTGTTACACCTAGTGTCAGCCAAAGTTTAACATCTTTTAATACACTCAATTCATTTTTAATTGAAAACGGCTGTGTATCTTTTTGGTTAGGTACAAATCGAATAATACCTATTAATGTTAATAGTCCTAGAACACTAATAATAATAAATGTCATTTTCCAGCCAAATATTTGCCCTACAAATGTTCCGAATGGTACACCAATGATGTTGCTCATTGTTAATCCCATAAACATTAACGCCATTGCACTTGCTCTTTTATGAGGCGGTACCATACTTGCTGCTAGTATTGATCCAATACCAAAGAATGAACCGTGTGCTAAAGCGGCAATAATTCTACTTAACATAAGCGAACCATAATTAGGTGCAATACCACCTATCCCGTTACCTACTATAAAAATAGCCATTAATAAGACGAGTAAATTTTTTCGAGGTAATTTATAAGTCGCTAACACTATAATCGGTCCGCCAATTGCAACACTCAATGCATAACCTGTAATTAATTGACCCGCATCAGATACAGTTACATCAAGATCTCTTGCAATATTAGGTAACAAACCCATGATTACAAATTCAGTCATACCTATCGCAAAAGCACCAAGGCTTAGTATCCAAATCGCTAAAGGATATTTTTTCATGTCTCAACGCTCCTTTAATCTTATTATTTTAATCAGATTTAACCATATTAGTACTTTTGCTATGCAATTACAAGAGTTTTTTTGAATTTTGTATATAAAAAAACCTGAGAAATTAAATTCTCAGATTTTTAAACGTTTTCATTATTGAGTTTGTATCCAACCTATTCCAATTGTGCCATACCCCGTATGAACAGATGCTACTGGAACTAACGGTTCGACATATACATTAACATCTTTATTTAAAGTTAAAATGCGCTCTCTCCATACATGTGCTTCTTGCTCATTTCCTGCATGTAACACACCAATGTTTGTAACACCTTTATCAATAATTTCTTTAATATGTGTGATTAAATAAGCTTCTATTTTCTTATTGCCTCTAGACTTAAGTTCTAAGTCGATTGTACTATTCTCTAATTTCAATAGTAATTTAATATGAAGTAAGCTACTTAATAAATATTTGCTATTCGAAACCCTTCCACTATTCTTTAATTGTTGTAAGTTTCGTGGCAACAAATATAATTCACTTGTATGTTTAACTTCTTCTAACTTATTAACGATTTCTTCAAATGAATAGTCCTCGTCATAAAGTTTTCTACCATACTCGACTAATTCTTTTTGAGGAAAGCTTCCTGTTCCACTATCAATTACACGAATTTCCATAGGGAAAGATTGTGCAGTTGATAACGATGATGCATATGTTCCTGATAAACTACTAGAAGGATGAACCGCAATAACATGCGTATAACCTTCTTCTTGAATTTGCTCATACGTCTCAATAAAATCTTGAGGTGTAGGTTGAGCCGTTTTAGCACCATTACCATTTTCTTTTAACATATCAAAAAATAACTTTGAACTTTCAAATTCTGAATCTTTATAAGGTTTGTCATTAATAATTGTAGATAAAGAAACGACAAATAAATCTTTATCATCCATATTTTGATCAATATAAGTTGTTGTATCAATTAACCACGCTAATTTCATTACTTCCTCCATTGTATATACAATAAATGCATTCACTTTATAAATAAGTATTTTTAACCTAACTTAATTAATAACATATAATCACTATTGAAACAATTAAAAACAGAACTGATAAGTTAAAGCAATCATATAATAAATACCGCAAATATCATTCTAGTATAATAAATTGATAAATACATAGAAAACACAATACCTTTACACCAATGAATCAAATTTTAACGTTAGAATATTCCTATAAATTTATTATTAAAATATAGCATTTATAAGATTGTAACTTTATAAAAAAATGACAATACGCTATACGCATTTAACCTACATATGCTATCATTTTAATATTGATAACGAGTTAGGAGTCATAACAATGTGCTTAGTAAAAACAGAACTACAAGAGAAAGATTATCCACTTGCATTAAAAATTTGGGAACGTTCCGTACTCGCAACACATCACTTTTAAAAGAGGAAGACAGAATTGCATTAAAAAAAGAAATACCCACCTACTTAAAATATGTAGATGCAAACTTATGGCTATACGATGGAGCAGCTGTTGGTTTCTCAGGTATCAATAAAGGTAACTTAGAAATGTTATTTATAGATCCAGAACATTTCAGAAAAGGATTTGGAACTGAAATACTTCAACACTTGTTAACTGAAGATCATATCCAAAAAGTTGATGTAAACAAAGATAACGAGCAAGCCTTGAACTTTTATATTAAAAATGGATTTAAATCATATAAAGAATCTTCACATGATGAACAAGGCAGAGATTATCCAATCATACATCTAAAATTATAATTTAAATTGGGGTTTTGCTTATGAATAAACAGACTAATATGTTATTACTTATTTCAATTATTGCAATTTCACTAGCTGCCATATTAGTAAAGCTATCAAACGCCCCTTCTAGCGTAATAAGCATGAACAGAATGTTTATAGCAGTCATCTTGCTAGTACCCTTTGCATATCGATATAAAAAAGAAATCTTCAAATTAAACCTTAAAGATTTTCTATATCTTGTATTAGCTGGTCTATTTTTAGCTCTTCATTTCGGATTATGGTTTGGTTCATTAAAATTAACAACCGTTGCTAGTTCAACAGTCATATTATCTTTACAACCCATTATTGCGGTTTATGATACAAATAAATCTAATCCAGACAATTCATTAAATCATTATTATAAGCTAATTTATTTCTGTAATAGAGTTAGTGGAGAATTAACAACAAGTGTTGAAACCAGTTCAGTTAAATACTTTGGAATCAATAATTTACCTGAACTATCGACTAAAAGAAATACAACAAAACAAATTAAAGAATGCTTTGAAAATAGAACAAATCATACTATTATTGAATAATTAAGTAATAAAAAAGAGCAAGTGTCAAAAAGTAAGAGAAATTTTCTCTAGACACTTTTTTGACACTTGCTCAAACGGATCAACTTACCAAATGCAAGAAAATCCAGCAATATCAACGTCTTGGATTAGTTGATTATTAAGGTACAAACGGAGAGTGAGGGATTCGAACCCTCGAGACGCTTGTGGCGCCTACACACTTTCCAGGCGTGCTCCTTCGGCCAACTCGGACAACTCTCCACAAACAAAAAAATCAGAAGCGATATTTCACCTCTGATTATATGACCCCTACGGGATTCGAACCCGTGTTACCGCCGTGAAAGGGCGGTGTCTTAACCGCTTGACCAAGGGGCCTTATGGCTCCACAGGTAGGACTCGAACCTACGACCGATCGGTTAACAGCCGATAGCTCTACCACTGAGCTACTGTGGAATAATAATGGAGCGGGTGATCGGAATCGAACCGACAACATCAGCTTGGAAGGCTGAGGTTTTACCACTAAACTACACCCGCTTAAGTAAATAATATATATATGGGGCGACTGATGGGAATCGAACCCACGAATGTCGGAACCACAATCCGATGCGTTAACCACTTCGCCACAATCGCCATACTTGTTTAAAAAAGTATGGCTCAGGACGGAATCGAACCGCCGACACAAGGATTTTCAGTCCTTTGCTCTACCGACTGAGCTACTGAGCCAAAATATAAATGGCGGTCCCGACGGGAATCGAACCCGCGATCTCCTGCGTGACAGGCAGGCATGTTAACCGCTACACCACGGGACCATCATTAAAAAGTATTGCGGGAGGCGGATTTGAACCACCGACCTTCGGGTTATGAGCCCGACGAGCTACCGAACTGCTCCATCCCGCGCTAATAATAAGTAATTTGGCTACCTTATTAATATAACACATTCATTAATATTATGTCAATAAAATTTTAATAAATTTTTATTAAAAATGGTGACCCCTACGGGATTCGAACCCGTGTTACCGCCGTGAAAGGGCGGTGTCTTAACCGCTTGACCAAGGGGCCTCTAATTGAGAACTACTTAAGTATATATAGAAATATAAAGAACGTCAATGCTATTTCTTTACTTTTCTTAATAAAAATTTGAACTTTTAACATCTATGTGACAATTGTCACTAAAGGGAGAAATAATCATTCAAAACACACTCTTTTTTATCTTCTAAAGTGTCATTTTTTCATGACTTTTACAGAAAAAAATGATCATAAAGTAGTTTTTTTGAAGTCATTGTGAAAAAGATGAATTAAAATTCCACATTTTTAATAAAGTATACATTAAGTTATATAGACATCTCTATGTTGCTTGTTTGGCCTGTCTTGCAACTTACAACGACTCTATGTTTCATGTTTGGCCTGTCTTGCAATTTACAGCTGCTCTATGTTGCTTGCCACCCTCCACTTGCACTATTCAACCTCTCAACATTGCTTGTCACACCCCACTTGCAATATTCAACCTCTCAACATTGCTTGTCACTCTCCACTAGCAATATTCAGACTCCCAATATTGCTTGTCACCCTCCACTAGCAACATTCAGTCCTCCAACATTGCTTGTCACCCTCCACTAGCAATATTCAGTCCTCCAACATTGCTTGTCACTCTCCACTAGCAATATTCACCCTCCCCCTCCAACAAAAAAACAGAAATTCTAATATTAAATTAGAATTTCTGTTCCTTTTCCCTGCACTTCCATACGCTTTCTTCCACTTCCGCACACTATCTACTTACTACTTTCTACTATCTACTTCAAATACTCTATCATCTTGTCACTTGCGTTCTTAGCCATTTGTACACAGTCTGGTAATCCGACTGCATCAAATGAAGCGCCTGTTATGATAAGGTTATGATAATTCTGATCGATATGTTCTTGTATATCTCTAATACGATCAATATGACCGACTTCATATTGAGGCATGCTGTGTGGTAATTTCGTTACGATAAAGAATTCTGGTTCTCCTTTAATCGCCATGATTTTATTCAAATCATTTAGAGCGACTTGTTTCAATTGTTCTTCGTCTTTGTGATGAATAATATTTGAGCCTGGTTTACCTACATATGCTCTTAATAAGACTTTTCCTTCTGGTGTTGTATGTGGCCATTTTTTGTTTGTCCAAGTACATGCTGTTATGGCTGTATCACTTGTTCTTGCGATTACAAATCCAGTTCCATCTTTATCATTCACGACTTGGTCTTTATCAAATGCCATAACGACTGTTGCCACACTTGTTGAAGGCATATAGTTAAAGTAATCTAATTTAAGGTCATCTTCAAACCATTTAACGAAATGTTGGTGTGGTATTGTAACAATTACACCATCATATTCATGCTCTTCATTATTTATCGTCAAAATTGTTTTGTTATCTTTTTCTACTAAATTTTGAACTGGAGCGTTTAAATGTATTTGAACTCCTTTATCTTCAAGACTATCACGTAAAGTTTGAATGAATGATTCAAGGCCATGTCTAAATTGTTTAAATTGACCTTTTGGTTTAACTGTTACTTTTTTATCAGCATTATTTTTTGCTTTTTGAGCTATCATGCCTTTTATTAAGCCGCCCTCTTTTTCTTCTTGTTCTTTAAAATGAGGAAATGTTGTTTTTAAGCTTAATTTATCAATATTTGCACCATAAATACCTGCCATTAAAGGTTCGATTAAGTTTTCTAATACTTCATCACCTAATCTTTGTCTAAAGAAATGGCCGATTGATATATCTGTATGCATCGGTTTAACAGGTAAGAAATAATCTAATCCTGCTCTTAATTTAGCTGCTGGCGAAATCAATTGTGTCTTAAGAAATGGTTTGATTTCTGTAGGTATACCCATAATTGAACCGCCTGGTATTGGATATAACTTATTATGGCTGTAAATATATGATTGCCCTGTTTTATTTGTTACTAAATCATCAGCAATCCCAATTTCTTCAGCCAATTCTGTCATAATTGTCTTTCTACCTAAGTAAGATTCTGGCCCTAGTTCAATTGTATAACCATCTTTACGATACGTTTTGATTTTGCCGCCTACTCTGTCTGATTGTTCATATACATCAATTTCTGCATTTGGATAATCTCTTCTTAAATAATGGGCAGCAGATAACCCAGTTATCCCTGCCCCTATTATTGCAATTCGTTTTGACATTCTTAACACTTCTTTCTTAATCGAATATCGAATTAGAATTTTTTCTTAATTGCTGATACCATTGCTTCTATAAATTTAGGATCAATATTTGGCATTGGTGGTCTGTGATATTTCACGCCTAATTCATCACAAACAACTTTACATTCATAGTCGTTATCATATAATACTTCTAAATGTTCACATACAAATCCTACTGGTGTATAAATAAAGTGTTTATAGCCATGTTCATTATATAAGTCTCTTGTTAAATCTTGAACATCTGGTCCTAACCAAGGTTCTCCAGTTTGACCTTCTGATTGCCAACCTACTGATACATGTTTAATGTTAGATTCTTCACTTAAAATTTTAGCAGTTTCTTCTAATTGATCAGGGTATGGATCATTTGCTTTTTTAATTTTTTCAGGCAAACTATGCGCAGAAACGATTAATACTGTTTCATCATGACTTTCTTCTGGAATCGTTTGTAATGTTTCATCAATCATGTTTGTCCAGTAAGAAATAAATGCTGGTTCATTGTAAAATTGCTCAACGTGATGCATTGAAATGCCGTATTTATCTGCTTCTTCTTGAGCACGTTTATTATAACTTCCAACTGAGAAATTAGAATAATGAGGTGCTAATACAATCGTAACCGCTTCTTCAATACCATCATTATGCATTTGTTCTACTGCATCTTCAATAAATGGATGAATATGTTTTAAACCAATGTACAACTTAAATTCAACATCTTCATATGCTTCATTTAAAGCGCCAAGTAAACTTTCTGCTTGTTTCTCTGTTGTACCTGCTAATGGTGAAATACCACCAATCGCTTTATAACGTCCTTTTAAGTCTTCAATTTGCTCATCAGATGGCTTACGACCATGTCTAATGTGTGTATAATAAGGTACAATGTCACTTTCTTTATAAGGTGTACCATATGCCATAACTAAAAGTCCCACTTTTTTATTCATCTTCTATACTCCCTTTAATAAAATTAAGCTGTTTAATAACCTATCTTTGTTGTGATTTATATTTTGCTGAATAATCATGCACAAACTGAGCAACTCTTCTCAATGTATCAGGTTGTACTTCTGGAAAGACACCATGTCCAAGATTAAAGATATAATTATGGTCTACTAAACCTTGATCCAATATTTGAACGAGTCTTTGTTCAATAACTTCCCATGGTGCTAGTAAAATAGCTGGATCTAAGTTTCCTTGTAACGTCTTAGTAATACCTTTTTCCCTAGCTTCTTTGATTTGTAAGCGCCAATCTAGCCCGATTACATCAACCGGTAATTGATTCCATTCTTCTATTAAATGGCTTGCTCCAACACCAAATGTTGTAACAGGTACGTTCTTTTCTTTAATTGCTGCAAAAATTTTATTCATAGATGGTCTAATGAAATAATGATAATCTTCAGCATTTAACGCACCTACCCATGAATCGAATACTTGAATCATCTTACATCCAGCATCAATTTGAGCATGTGTATAGCGAATTGCCATATCTGCTAATGTATCCATTAATTTAAACCAAGCTTCTGGCTGTTTATACATAAACGCTTTAGTCTTATTATAATTTTTAGAAGGTCCACCTTCAATCATATAGCTCGCTAGCGTGAACGGTGCGCCAGTAAATCCTATTAATGGTACGTTTAGTTGTTCTTCTGTTAAAAGTTTAATCGTATCTAAGACATATTTCACGTCTTCTTCAGGATTGATTTGACCTAATCGATTAATATCAGAAATGTCTTTAATAGGGTTATGTATAACAGGTCCTATTCCAGATTTAATTTCTACATCTACACCAATTCCAGTTAAAGGTGTCATAATATCTTTATATAAAATTGCAGCATCAGTATTATATTGATCTACTGGTAATTTTGTAACATATGCACAAAGTTCTGGTTGATGTGTAATTTCAAATAATGAATACTTTTCTTTAATTTTTCTATATTCAGGCTGTGATCTACCTGCTTGCCTCATAAACCAAACTGGTGTATGAGTTGTTTTTTCTCCCTTTGCTGCTTTTAAAATTGTATCGTTAAACGGTACACTCATTTATTTCACCTCATTATAATCATTACAATCTATTTTAACATATTCTATTATAAAGACATCTATGTGTACAAAAATTCATAAATTATACAAAAGATTTCATGTATTGGTTGATTTTAGCGCTTACATGTTTATAATCTAATTAAAGAGATATAGGAGGTATATCATTATGAAATGTTATATAACAACAGGTACGTATCATTTTCTGCATAGTATAATGAAGAAACATCCAGATGAAGATATTCATCATTATACGAGACAAGATACGACAGTACTTATTCATGAAACAAATGGTGATACAGTATTTGCACAACCAAGAGAATATCGAATATTAGAATCAAAAGGTGTTTTTATCAATCATGAATTTATAGCAGCAAGCTACATTCCTGTATCTGATGAAATGCAACATCGATTCGAAAATCATTATGTAGATATCGACAGTCAATTTGATAATTTCGAAGGGTTCGAATCATTTAGATTACTTAAACCTCGAAAAGGCGATACTTATATGATATTAGTAGGTTTCGATTCAAACGAATTATATGAAGATTTCACAAAATCATCTTTCTATGCGGAATATTTCTCAAGAGAGGCTACTCGTAAATTCTCTGGCGCTGAACAATATTCAACAGCAAATTATACAAAGTATTGGTATAGACCTGAAGAAGATGAAGAAACAGAAAACGAAGAAGCATAATTATAAAATAAAAAAGAAGAAATGATTCTCACTGAGTCATTTCTTCTTTTTTATTTGTTATTAATCTCTAAGTAGCTCTTGATGTTTTTTAATTTTCTTAATGGACGAATCTATTGTTAACCAACCAACAACGAAGAATAATATAACGAAATAAATCGCTGTAACAAATTTCAAGATATATATGATTGATAAAATAATACCTAATACAAGCATGATATTAATTAAAAACTGATGATAGCCTTTAACAACTTGTCCTTCACTAACCGGCCATACTTGTGGCCACAACCCGTATGCTTGTTGTTTATAAAATTGAGATAATTGTAATATCAACAAGTACATGATTAAAGCACCTAATATGGCTGATATGAATGGCTGATCAATCCACCAAATTAATACAAGTCCGATAATCAATAATCTTAATACGATAAAGAATGCATCTTTCCCTCTCGCAAAACTTCTTACAAATAAGAATTTATACATATAATTTTGATTAAATTTCTTAGGACTCGGAACTTTTAAGAAGACATCTAAATATCTTCTGCGAACTGTTCGTTCATTTAATACTTTTACATCTGTAAACATATTAACGAATTTATAATAATTCATCTTATGATTATGTTCGATAGTGATTAATGTTTCCCACTGATAAAAAGTACCTCTATTGATATTTTCTAATAAAATAATTAAAGCAATCAATACGACAATAGATAATAGACCTGATAAAGCCCCTACTTTTAAAGTTGTGTAATAACCACTCGCATATACGATAAAGAGTAATACATTAATTCCCCATATTTCTAAACCATATTTTAACCAGAACCATTCCATCATCAGTCCTAGAATTGGAAAGATGAAACTCAAAACCATTACCGTGATATATAAATAAAATTTACCACCCATTAATTGATAGAATAATGGTAAACCGATCACTAATATTACGACTGGTAAATATAGTCGATTAAAATAACTATAAGTCAGTGCTTTTCTAATATAGAGCGTTAAGTGTTTTTCAAATGGTAACAAATATAACTTATCTGCTTCTCTAAAGAAAGTCCTCATTGGAAATATCGAACAAATAGATAATATAACTGAAAAGATTAAACGATAGTTAATATTTTGTGGAATATCTTTTAACCAATTACTATAGCCCAACGCAAAAGCGCCAATCATAATGGTTATAAATATCAAGAAATGACCATTAAAGATGAATTTATTGTAATTCATTTTCTCTAATACTTCTTCTCTTTGTCTAACCTTATATAAAGTATTTACATCATTCATACGCTTCACCTTGTGTTAAATGTATATAAATATCATCTAGTGTTGCATTAGTAAGTCCAGTTTTTTCTCTCAATTCTTCTAAATTGCCCATCGCTACTAAACGACCTTGATGTAATATAATAAATCGGTCGCAATATCTTTCAGCAGTTGCAAGTATATGTGTAGACATTAATACTGAAGAGCCTTGATTACGTCTTTCTACTATTAAATCTAACATTGTTTGTATACCTAATGGATCTAACCCTAAGAATGGTTCATCTATGATATATTGTGTCGGTTCAACTAAGAATGCACAAACAATCATAACTTTTTGTTTCATACCTTTTGAAAAATGTATCGGAAAGACTTTTAATTCATTTTCAAGTCTTAGTCTTTTCAATAACGGCATTGCCTTTTCAAGCGCTGTATCTTTATCAATACCATATGCCATTGCAGTCATGTAAATATGTTCTTCTAAAGTTAATTCATCATATAAAACTGGACTTTCTGGTATATATGTAAGATTTCTTCTATAAGATTCTATATCTGCTTTAATATCTATATTATTAATGGACATCTCACCTTGTTGTGGTGTTAATAAGCCAAGTATATGTTTAATTGTTGTACTTTTCCCTGCACCATTTAATCCAATAAGTCCTACGACTTCACTTGGTTTACATTCAAATGAGATATCATGGATAACAGCTTTTTTACCGTATCCACCTGTTAAATTATTCACTTTAATTGTCACGTGAACACACCTCCAAAATATATTGTAGCATGTTCTCAATGTTACATTCATTAAATATTATCTTTATCAGTGAGATGATATTACGAGCATGATATAATAAAACTAATATTTACATAGGAGATGATAGTATGTCAGAAACAATATTCAGCAAAATTATCGATGGTGAAATCCCATCATTCAAAGTTTACGAAAATGATTATGTATATGCATTCTTAGATATTTCTCAAGTAAGTAAAGGACACACATTACTTATACCAAAGAAAGCTTCACCAAATATTTATGAAACAGACCCAGAAACAATGAAACACATAGCTGAAGCTTTACCAATCGTTGCAAATGCCATCAAAAAAGCTTTCAATCCTGATGGTTTAAATATTATTCAAAATAATGGTGAGTATGCTTCACAATCTGTATTCCATATCCACTTCCACTTAATCCCTAGATATAAAGAAGATATTGATGGATTCGGTTATATTTGGAATACAAATGAAGACCAATTAGATGATGAGAAAAAAGCAGAAATCGCACAAACAATTCAACAGCATTTTTAATACACTGCATGTTTATAAAAATTCAGGGTATATATTTAAATAAGAGATATCAAGGAGGATAATTATGAAATTTTCAAGACTCGCAATTGGTGTTGGTGTAGGATTTGTTACAGGTTTTACAACAGCCATTTTAAATACAGACCGTTCTGGTGATGCTTTAAAGACAGATTTAAAATCAACTGCTGACGGATCTAAAATTCAATTAAGTGAAATTAAAGACAATGCTATTGAAATAAAAGATTATGTATTAAAGACTAAAGACGAAAGCCAAATTGCCATTCAATCATTAAGTGAAGAAATTAAAACGATGATTAATGAATTTAAAGCTGATATTAACCCTAATATTGAACAAATACAGAAAAATATTGAAAATATTAGCAATCGTGGCAATGAAATTCAAAAAGAAATTCAAAATACTAAGCTTCCATTTCTAAAAAATTAGAAAACGTGTTAAAATTATTATATTATTAAAGTGTTATAACTAAGCATGATACATTAGTATCATGCTTTTATTATACAAACAAAGGGGGATTTAACTATGTCGAATGAATTGGACATGATTGAAAAAATGTTATTTACTCATAAGGTTTCACAGTTATCTAAAGCTTTATGGAAGACAATCGAGAAAGATTGGCAGCAATGGATTAAGCCTTTCGACTTAAATATTAATGAACATCATATTTTAATTATTATTAGAAGCTTAAATGAAGCTACAATATCTGAAGTGAGTAAATATGGCGTTATGCATGTATCTACTGTTTTCAATTTCGCTAAAAATTTAGAAAAACGTGGCTATTTAACAATGCCTAAAAGTCAGCACGATAAGCGTACGACTTATTTAGAATTAACAGATAAAGGTCTTGCAGTGTTAAGAAAGACATATTTAAACTATTCAAATGATACGAACAGATTATATGAAATTGCTGCAGATTATGAGAAAGTCATGTACAATATGCCAGAATTTACAGATGTGAAATATATCGTTGGTCAAATATATGGTAGCGACTTTATTCATCACATTGAACAAAACCATGAGCAATTAAGAAAATATCTACTTGACGAACAGTCTGAGGATGATGCATAATATCAAGATAAATCATATCTTAGAAGGTGACATTAACCATGTTTTTGTGTTCTAAATCAATTAATATACAGTCTCGTTATGGATTGCAGAGAATTGTATTAATTAGTGCTTTAGTTTCATTCTTAACATTTATCGTCACTTACGAAATATTCAATTATATACAAACAGAACCTTTAAAGGACGATAAGTTTATACTATTCTTATTCGTCCTTTGCTTAATTTATCCAATTCATAAATTGTTGCATTTGATTGTATTAATGTATTATCGTAAGTCATTTAAAATGAACAAAACGACTAAAGCTAAACGTGCTTTACCTTTATATAATATTAGAGTAGATCAACCAGTTAATAAGATTGTATTTTGTTTTGCACTTATTTGCCCACTCGTTACGATAACTACCCTATCTATTGCACTCGTAAATATAATTCCACAATATGGACATTACATTTTATTTATCATGTCTATCAATATTGGCATATCAATTATCGATTTACTTTATTTGAAGATTATTTTATTTACAAAAAAAGGTACTTATATTGAAGAAAGAAAAAATGGTATCGAATTGTTAACAAAACGTTCACTGGATGCCGAACATTTATAGTTTATTTTTTGTATTTAAAATAGTATATATGCTATATTTATCATTGTATTCTTACAAAAGGAGTTCTATTTATGAAATCAATTAAAAAAATAGTGTTACCTGTAACACTTTCAGCATCAGTATTAACTTTAGGCGCTTGTGGTAATGGTTCAGATAATTCTGGAGAAACTTTAGTAGAAACTAAAGCCGGAAACGTAACTTCACAAGACGTACTAGACAAAATGGGTAGTAACGAAGTCGCACAAAATGCATTTCAAATTGTACTTAACAAAGTCTTAAAAGATAAATACGAAGACAAAGTTGATACGAAGAAATTAGACAAACAAGTTGATAAACAAATCGAGCAATACGGTGGTAAGAAGAAATTTGAAGAAGCACTACAACAAGAAAAACCAGGTGCTACTATAAAAGACTTTAAAGAATCTCAAAAAACTTCTAAATATCAAGAAGAATTTATCAACGATGCCGTAAAAGTTTCTGACAAAGAAATCGATGAAAATACTAAAAAGGCTTCACATATCTTAATCAAAGTTAAATCAGATGATTCTGATGAAGGTTTAAGTGATAAAGCAGCTAAGAAAAAAGCTGAAAAATTACTAGCTCAAATTAAGAAAAACCCAGACGACTTTGAAAAAATTGCTAAGAAAGAATCACAAGATGAAGGTACTAAATCTAAAGGCGGCGCTCTAGGATTTGTATTGAAAGGTCAAATGGATGAGTCATTTGAAAAAGCATTATTCAAACTTAAAAAAGATGACGAAATTTCAGATGTTGTTAAATCTCAATATGGTTACCATATTATAAAAGCAGATAAAGGCGAACCATCTAAGAAAGAAAAAGCGAGCCTTAAAGAACAATATCGTCAACTAAAAATCCAAAAAGAACCTAAGATCATCATCAATGCTTACAAGAAATTATTAGATGAATACAAAGTTGACTACAAAGATAAAGATATTAAAAAAGCAATCGAAGATAATATCTTAAACGAAAAAGCATTACAACAACAACAAATGCAAGCAGCACAACAATCATCAGCAAGCTAAAATTAAAAAGCTATGAAGAAACGTTAAACGTTACTTCATAGCTTTTTTTGATTAATCTAAAGTTTCAGGTTTATAAAATTGTCTATTTTCTAAAGCAAAGATGCGCTCTGTAAATTGACCTTTATCTACTTTTTTAAGATGTTTTTCAAACATCATCATTCTTGCATCAATATTATCAATAAAATGAAGAATTTCTGCTTCTTTAACCATAGGTAATTTTGGTGAACCATACTCTAATTTACCGTGGTGACTTAAAACTAAATGTCTCAATAAGAGGACTTCTTCCCCTTCTATATTGTGCTCTTTTGCAACTTGTGCAATTTCATCACTAACGATTGAAATATGACCTAATAAGTTCCCTTCAACTGTGTATGATGTAGCGACTGGTCCTGATAACTCTTTTACTTTACCTAAGTCATGCAAGATAATACCACTATATAATAAGCTTCTATTTAATATTGGATAAATATCACACAATGCCTTCGCTTGTCTTAACATTGTTACAACATGATAGCTTAAGCCAGAAACAAAATTATGATGATGTGAACTAGCTGCTGGGAATGTAAAATACTCTTTTTGATATTTTTTAAGTAATATACGTGTAATTCTTTGTAATTTAGCATTTTCAATATCTAGTATATACGTCATAATTTCTTCTGACATATCATCGATTGATAATGGCGCCGCTTCTAAGAAGTTTTCCAATTTCACATTATCTTCATCTACAGCCACTCTAAATTGATTAACTTTCATTTGTTTTCTTCCACGATAATCAATAACGTCACCTTTCACACGAATAATCGTTTCAGGTACGAGTAGTTGAATATCTTCATTTGTTACCGTCCATACTTTTGCTTCTATATCACCACTTTTATCTTTAAGATAAAGTGTCATATATGGTTTACCTTGAGCTGTAACACCTTGAGTTGCTCGATGAATCAAAAAGTAATGATCTACTGAGTCTCCTGGTTTCAATGTCTCTATAGTTCTCATTTGCTCTTAGCTCCTTCTATTTTTGTCAGCGTAATTGTTTGTTTCTGAGGTACATTTTGATCTTTATTACAAGTGAAATAAAGTATTTGAATATCATCTTTCATACTCATTAAATATTTAATCATAATTTCTTTACGATGTTTATCAAAATGCACAAATGCATCATCAACGATAATTGGAAATGGATAATATTTTTGTAATGATTTAATTAAACTAAATCTTAACGCGATATATAATAATTCTTTCGTTGATTGACTTAATTCAGTAGGATGGAATATTTGTCCATTTTCATGTCTAACTTGTACATTTTGTTCTTCATAAATAACTTGATTATATCTGCCTTCTGTTAATGCTTTTAAAATATCTGTAGCATCTTTTACAACATAAGGTAGTCGTTTATCTTTAATTTGTTTAATATGTGCTTCAACTAAGTTTTGTAAATAACTCAATGCAGCCCAATCATTTGCAGTTTCATTCACTTTATCTTTAAGTAAATGGTATTCATGTCTTAAAGCTGAAAGTGTTTCATCCGTTTCCATATGATTGATTTGAGCATTCAAATCACTTAATTCTGCTTGAACATTTAAATAACGATCATTATATTCATCAACTTGACCTTCTAACTGAGTACGTTCATTTTCTAGGTCTGTTTTTGTCATATAACTTAGTTGTGTATTTTTATCGTAATCGTAATTTTGATTGTTCAATAAATCTGTTAAATAATTAAATCGTTTTAAATCCTCATGATAAGACACATATGCTTTATGATGACGATAATAAGCTTCTTCATTATCTACACTAATGAAGTCAAATAATGATTGAATCACATTGTTATTTTCTTCTAAACGTTCATTCAATGCATTTATTTCATTGGTTAATAATGCTTGTTGGTCGTTATTGCGTGATTGAATATTAAATTCTTTTTGATGTTCGTCTAAAGCTTGTTTGACATCATGAAATAGTGAAATCTCTTGATAATGTAATCCAGCATGACTCACAATGCTATCAGCTTCTCTATAAAATGCTTCTAAAGCTGCTTGTTTCTCATCTCTTATTTTAGTAATGCGTGTAATTTCTAATCTATTTTGTTTAATTTTTCTAATTGTCGACAATGCATCATTTAATAATTGTGAAGATATTTGATTAGATACATGTAAACTTACTTTAGTTTCTTTAAGTGCTCTTTCTTTAGTCTCAATAATTTCTTCTACTTGTTCAAGTTCTTTATTTAATTCAGATTGCTTAGTAGATAGTATCTCTTGAGACTGATAATAACTTTCTAATTCTTGTCTAATTTTCGTTTGTTCATCAAGATTAAAGTCTAAATCATAAAATTGCTTTAAGTGTTGAACTTTCTCTTCTAATTCATCTATTTCTTTAGAAAATGCTTGATCATGATTTAACTCTTTAGATTTAATCATAAAGGCTAATCCAACTAATACAACACCTACAACAGCGAATATAGCACTAAATACAATTTGTGATGCAATAAACGCATAAATGGCAATTGCGATTAATAATATGCCACCAATGCCAGAAGCAAGTCTATATTGTTTACTTCTCTTTTCACTTTCTTCTTTTTGCTTATTAAAGCTTTCTTCCATTTTTTTGTATAGTGATTTCTTTTCGCCAAGCTCTAGCGCTTTTTGATTATATACTTTCTTTTGTTCATAGTTTTCATCAGATACGAGATCATTATGCAATTTATCAACATTGTTAGAGTAACGCTCTTGTTCAATTGATAATTGGTTGAGCGAACGTTTTATTTGTTCGCGTTCTGCAACGTTTTCTTCTCTAATGCGATTGACTTCAGCTATATGTGTCTTCATCGCGTCAGACGTATCTACATCTAAAAATTCTTCATTCCAGCCGATATCTTGTCTAAGTAATTCATTATCACGTTCAGCATTATCGATTTGCTGGTTTAATTGTTTTAATTCTTGATGTTTCTCTTTAATATCTGATTCTCTTTGTCTAATACTATTGAGCGCTTTTTCATCTCGTTCAGACATAACTTTAACATTTTCTAAAGTATGTACGACTTGTCCAAGCTTTTCATTTCTTAGCGTTAAATCGCGTTTAATACTTTCATTAGAACGTACAGCTGATTCATAGCGCTCTATCCCTTGTTCAGGGAATTCATATGGTTCTATATTTAAATTGCTTTCTAACTTCTTCCATTCAACCACTTCGTTATGTAGTGAAATTTCTTTTTCTTTACTTGTTAACCTATCAGTAAGTTTACCGAGATTCTCTTTTAATTGATTTAATCTTCGAGATGTTTTATCACGTTCATCTTGAAGTCTTTCATATTCTGAAAGTTTCTTTTCTTCGTTTTTAATCTTAATTTCTAAATCATTCAACTGCTCTAATTGAACATTTAGCACTGGATTTTTACCATTCTTCTTATATAATGCATCTTTCTCAACTTGCATTAAATCACTCATACCTGTGAACTCAGTTGAACCGAGTGCACCTGCTTGAAGTAAATACATTTGAAGTTGGTCTTCAGTTAAGTTCTTATGAATATCTTGTAATCCTAATACATTAAAAGAGAAGATACCTTGATAAGTTCGTTTATTAATGAAATTTAACTTTTGTTTCAGCCATTCTTCATCTTTAACTTTACCGTTAGAAAGATATACTTTAACGTCACCTGTTACGCGACCTTTAACTCTTTCAACTTCAACAATTTGACCATCGAAATCTAACACTAACTTACCGCCGTATTGGTTCCCTAGTCTTGGTTCCAATCTTGGTTCATTTTCTTTTTTAGTTGGAAAGCCAAATAATATAGAATGAATAAATGCTTGTATCGTTGATTTTCCTGCTTCATTCTCACCATATATTTGCATAAAACTTTGATCAAATTTTATTTTTCTAGACATGAGTTGGCCATAGCCATAAATTTCTAAAGATTTAATTTTCATCGCTTTAACCTCTCATTCTTCTTTTTAAAATTGCTTCCCCACGCTCAATAAGTGCTTGTTTATCAACATCACTAAATGGCTCTAAAAATCGATTTGCTTTTGGATTCATATACAAATCACTGAGTGCTTCTTCAAGAATGTTCTCGTCTTGTAGGATATCATCATTGAACTCATTCGCTAAAGCTACTTCTGAATCTTGATCAAAGAATACATTCAACTGTTCAACAAAGATAAAGTTTGTTTGATTCTCTTCATACTCTTGTATCAATTGAATAACTTGGTTAATTTCATCTTGTTTTAAAATTTCATCATGTTTAACATAAACATCTAATTGATAAAAAGCCTTACCTTCAGTTCTCACACTATCTTTGAATTTTTGTATCGCTTCGTATAATGCATGCTTACCTTTAGCTTGAGTTTCAATGACCGCTTTTTCAAACCTAATATATTGAGTTGGTTTGAATGATGCTTGTAATTTAGACTCATCACCTTCAACTAATAAATAACCCTTTTCACCTTTTTCTTTAAAATGACGGGCTTGTATATTACCAGGATAATGGACTTGAGATAACTCACTAATCATTGCTCTTTCGTGAATATGCCCCAATGCCCAGTAATGATATAATTTGCTATTTAAATCTTCAATATTGAATTCAGTATATCTTTGCTTCACTCCTGAAGCTTGTGAATATGTACCATGTAATACACCAATATGTATCCCTTTATTACCTGTAGATTCAGGATATTCATCAATTTTATTCTCATAACTTTGATCTTTTTGATAACTAAAACCATGTAAATAAACAACTTGTCCATTTTTCGTAATAAGTTGATAAGTAGAAACTTTATCAGAGAAAACTGTAACATTCTCTGGCCAAACTGTATGGACACCAACAGATAAAGGATCGTGGTTACCATGTATAATATAAACAAAAATTTGTTCATCTTGTAGTCTAAGAAATTGCTCTCTTAAAAACACTTCCGCACGCAAAGTTCTATTATTTTGATCAAATAAATCCCCTGCAATGACGATGAAGTCAACTTGCTCTTTAATTGCGTCGTCAACAATTTTTCTAAAACTATTATATGCACTTTGTTTTACATCGCTTAAAATAGAAGGGCTTAAATAATGTCTAGACTTAAATGGACTATCAAGGTGTAAATCCGCACAATGTATAAATTTAATCATATACCTAACCTCTTTCAATATTAGCTCATTTCTTAATTATTATATTCAAGCTCAACCAATAGAATAATCAGATTTATAAAGATTTTTAATGCTTTAATTTTACCATATTCCGCGCGTATACGATACATCGCACATATAAGATTAAACAACAAAAAAGCGACATATGAATTGTTAATTCGTGAGATTGTAATGGATACGTTATGAACACTTTCGCCCAAACTTGTTTATAACGGGGCTCTTGATTACAAAACTCAGTCAAGTCCATATGTTTGTGTAATATCTTTAGTATGTAATCAACCTTTGGTTTTTAATGAATCGAACAACTATATTTGTTTTGAAGTT